>CAMFBT010000001.1 GCA_945948625.1 uncultured Mycoplasmatota bacterium
ACAGAAAGGGATAGTAATGGCAATTATCTAGTGTCATTTGATGGAGGTGGACTTATTGCATTAGTAGTAGGAGTAGTTGTATTATATACTGTAATCATTTTCACTATTCAAGTTGGAGTAAGATTGGTACAATTGGCATATTTGCAAATAATAGCACCAATACCAATAATAATGTATGTGACACCTAAAGGTGATGAATATTTAAAAAAATGGGGAACACAATGCTTAACTACATTCTTAGATTTCTTCCTTAGAACTGCAATAATATATTTTGCAATTGCAATTATTCAAAATATAATTGAATCAGGAACTATAGGAAAAATATTAACTGGTGAATTGGACAACACTAGTGGATGGCAAACTGCCTATATTTTCGTAATTATGGTCATTGCAGTTTTGGTTTTTGCAAAGAAAGTTCCTGCACTACTTAAAGAAATATTCCCATCACTTGGTGGTGCTGCAGGATTTGATTATGGTTTGAGTTTTAAGAAACAAGTTGTTGAGCCATTAAAAACTGCATATAATTCACCTTTGGGATGGTTACCTAAACTAGCAAAAAAAGGAGTATTGGGTACAGTTTCTACAATTGATAGAAAAGTAAATAATTTACCAAAACCAAGGAGTCCACTTCAACAAAAATTGGATAAACTTACACCTGGTCGTGCTGAAGTAATAAAAAATAGAGCAGAGCAAGAAGATAGAAGAAATCTATATGAAGAAGGAAGACAAATTTATGATAGATATGGTGGAGAAATTAAATACGAAGATGGTGAAAATAAAGGAAAATTAAAACCAAAAGTTTTTGCAAATGAAGCATTTATAAAAACATGGCAAGAAGTTGCAGATGCTAAAGCTCTACAGAAAAAATATGATGCTGAACTTACTCAAGCTCAAGCAAGATTAAATAGAGGTGAAATAACAATTGAGAGTCAGGAATGGAAAGATGCCGTTGGAAATGCAAAAGCTGCAAGTGGTCGTTTAGATGCAGCAAAGAAAGATCATGAAAATAATAGAAAGATATATTCTAAAGATGCTAGAATTGAAGATGCATTTAATTACTATCATGATATGCAATTTGGAGAAAGTACAGATGCAAACCAACAAGATATAGGTAGTGAAAGAACTGCAGGTATACAAAACAATAGCATAATTACTGAAGAACACGTTCAATCACATCCAAGACAAGACTCAACTTCTACTTCACCACAAGATGAATATTCAAGATTAGTAAGTCAATATAATGGTGAAACAGATCCATCGAAGAAAGCAGAATTAAGAAGACAAATTGAAGAGTTCGAAAGAAGACATTAATAAAAAGGAGTGTGATACATAGTGAATGGTTATTTAGTACCCGCTAATGCAAAAAGAGGTACATTAATATTTAATATGTTTAGACCAATAGACCTAATAATGTTTGGTACTGGTGCAGGATTGTCACTATTACTACTAGTAATAGTGCAGTCCGATGAAACACTATTAATTCTATTATCCTGCTTACCAGTAGGAATAACAGGATTATTAGTAGTACCAATACCAAATTACCATAATGTATTATGTGCAATTCAGAGTGTATTAAGGTTCTATAAAGAAAGAAGAAATTATATATGGAAAGGTTGGTGTTTTTATGAACAACTTGCAATCGACGACAAAGATAAAAAATAATTCTAAATATACTGAAGATTGGATACCAATTAGAAATATATCTAATGGTATGATTATATTAAATAATAAGAAAAAAGTAACTGGAGTTAAGATAAGACCTAGAAATATTTTTATTCTAGATCAAGGTAGTCAAGATAGTACATTAATAGCATTAAAAAACTTTTATAATATGATAGATTTTGAATTTTGGTTAATATCAGCAGATCGTCCAGTAGATTTAAATAATTACTTAGCAAGATTACAACTATTGTATAATCAAACTTCTAATCCAGCAGTTAGAAAATTAATAAATCAAGATATAGATAAAGCAAATGATTTTACAAATAATAATATTACTGATACTGAATATTATATTTTGTTTAAAGAAAAAAATGATGATCTAATTCAAAAAAGACTTAGAACATTAATAACTGGACTAGCTAGTGCTGGACTAGAGGCTACACAAGTATCAAATGATGATTTAAGAGTAATATTAGATAATTTCTTAAATAGTGGTATGACTACTAATTTTGGGACGGTGATTGCATAATGAAGTTAAAAAGTGAATTAGCTCCTAAAGGATTACAATTCAATCCTTCAGACTTTATAATAAGTGATAAATATGCAACAATACTTACAGTAATATCATATCCAAGATTTATTGGTCCTGGTTATCTATCTAATTTAACAAATATGTCAGGTGTAAAATTAGTAATAAAGCACATTCCAGTACCATTTTCAGTACTTGCTAAAATGTTAAATAAAGAAATATCTGATTTAAAAAGTAGATATCAACAAGAAAAAGATAGAACAATTCAAGAAAGAATAAGACAAGATGTAGATTCATTAGAATATTTCATTCAACAATTTACAGCATCTCAAGCTAAAACTTTTGATTTTCAAATGCACATAATGGTAACAGCAAATACTAGAGAAGAATTAGAAATGAAAAAGGTAAGTCTTAAGAATTATATGGATGCAATGGAATTAAGAGCAGTACCATTAAGATTTGAACAAGAAAGAGTCTTAAAATCAATATTACCAATATTTGAAAAACAACCAATTGAAGATAGAATAGGGACACCAATGCCTTCACCAACAATGGCCGCTATGTATCCATTTATTTTTGATAGTATTAAAGATGATGGATTATCAACATTATTGGGAGTAGATTTTTCTGGAGGTGTTGTATTATTTAATCAATTCTTATATCAATTAAAAAAAGAAAGTAACAGAAATAACGCTAACATGATTATTTTAGGTACTTCTGGAAGTGGAAAATCAACAGCCGCTAAGTTAATACTTCGTAGTCACATCAGAAATGGTTACCAAATAGTAGCAGTAGATCCAGAAGGTGAAATAAGTGAAATGACTAGAATGTATGGAGGCGATGTTATTGATTTAGGAAAAGGTGGAGAATATGGTATGGTAAATCCACTTGAAGTAATAATGGATGCTGATGAAACAGAAATAAGAAATGGTTTAGGATATACAGTATTAAATAAGACATTACAATCATTAAAAGCATTTATGAAATATTATTCACCGGATATAGAAGAAGATGTACTAGCACTATTTAGTGGAGTAGTACAAGATACTTATGCAAGATTTGGAATAACTTTTACATCTGATTTTTCAAAGTTTACTTCAAAAGACTATCCAATATTTAGTGATGTTTATGTTACAGTAACAAGTAAATTAACATCAATGACTGAAAAAACACACGAAAGAGATGTAATGGAAAGATTGGAATTAAAACTAAGACCATTAGTAAGAGAATTACAATATTATTTTAATGGACATACATCAATAAATACAGATAGTTCTTTCCTAGTTTTTAACATAAAAGAACTTATGAATTCTGATGCAAATATTAGAAATGCTTTATTATTCAATGTACTTAAGTTTGCTTGGGGATTATGTTTAAATCCAAATGTAAATACAGTTTTATCAGTAGATGAGGCTCATGTGTTATTAGGAGCTAAAAATGAACTTGGAGCAGAATTTTTAGCACAAATGCAAAGAAGAGCAAGAAAATATAATACAGGAACAATAATCATTACACAGCAACCATCAGATTTTGTAGCGGATGGTATCTTAATGCATGGAAAAGCAATATTTGATAATTCTTCTTATTACTTAGTAATGGGATTAAAAAAACAAGCAGTTGAAGATTTATCAATGTTAATAGATTTAAATGATAATGAAAAAGAATCAATAAAAAGATTTAGTCAAGGTGAAGCCTTATTTGTATGTGGAAATAGAAGAATGCAAATAAATATAATAGTAACCGAAGACGAATTAGAGTCATTTGGCTCAGGTGGTGGTTTATAATCACTGTTAGGTGGTGAAAGTATTATGAATGAAGAAGAAACAAATAACAGTAAAGCAAAAAAAACATGGAAAAAGTTACCATTAAAAGTAAAATTAACAATCATAGGAATCTGTATTGGTTTCTTTTTCATCGTAATATTTATAGTTGTAATGATAGCTCCACTTATGAGTATTGGAGTAATAGATATAGGGTTGGGAGGACCAACTGGAGATTTTTATCTAAATTATTCTGATATAAATTCGTCAAATACTTATTGGTGGCCAATAGGTAGTAGTGAAACAGAATCCATTGATGGAATAACATTAGCAGCAGGAGATCCTGTTCCTACTACAATCACATCTGAGTTTGGTCCAAGAAAAGATCCATTTACTGGAAAAGATAAAGAACACAGTGGAATAGATATAGCTGCAAAAGATGGATCTTTAGGAACAATAAATATAATTGCAGCAAAAGGAGGAACAGTAATTTATCCATCAGAAAGCGATAATATAAATTGTTCATCAAGTGTAAACGATGAATCATGTGGAGGTGGTTATGGTAATTATGTAATGATAGAGCATAATGATGGAACAATAACACTATATGCACACCTATATGAGAACTCAATTACTGTAAGAGAAGGGGATACAGTAATGCAAGGACAAGTTATTGGTAAAATGGGTAGCAGTGGTCGTTCAGATGGTTCTCACTTACACTTTGAAGTAAGAGTAAATGGTGATCCAGTAAATGGATTAAATTATGTATCACAAGAAAATCCAAGACCAATATCTATAGAAGAAAATGTAGTTGAAGGAAATTCTAATAAACAAACAGTATGTTTAACACTATCTAATAGTAACTATTCTCAAAATGGAGTAATAGCACTAATGACAAATATAAATGCAGAAAGTTCATTTAATCCGAATTCAAATGGTGATTATGATAATGGGGTAGCAACTAGTTATGGACTATGTCAGTGGCATAATGAAAGATGGGATAATTTAAAAAATACATATCCAGGTACATATAATACAATTGGAGGACAATTAAGTTTTCTAACATATGAATTAAAAAATGGTTATAGTTCATTATATAATGATTTAATAAGTGGAAGCCTATCAGCAGAAGAATTAACATACAATTTTTGTAAAGATTTTGAAAAGCCTGATAAAACAGAAATTACATGTCAAGATAGAAAAAATAGTACAAGTAATTTTTCAAATTATGTAAAAAATGGATGTAATTAAGGGAGAAAATATGAAAAAAGATGATATAAGAACATTTATTACAATAATAATAATTTGTACTTTGATAGTGGGAATAGTATTAATATTAAATAGAAAAAGTAATAGTGAAAAATTAGAAGTAGTAAATGAATATAATACATTCTTTACAACTAGTAACTATGTTAATAATTATTTAAATTATTCATCTGATAGTAGTAAATTGTATGATTTATTATATAGTGACTATATAGATAAAAATAATATAACTGTAGATAATATTCTAACTAATATAAAAAGTTATCCTAAAAACTCAACAATAAAAGTTACTGAGATGAAATATGTCAAAGTAAAAAAAGATTATATTTATTATATAAAAGGAAAAATATATCAAAATACATTTGATGGAAAAGAGTTAATAGATGATAATTTCAATGTAGTAGCAGTATTAGATTTTGATACATTATCATATGCTATATATCCCATAGAAGATGATAATTATAAAGAAGTAATAGATAAAATAAAAAAGATAGAAATAGAAAATAATAAATATAATAGTATAAAAAAATCAGAATTAATTACAAAAGAACAAATATGTGTAATCTATTTATCAGACTATATAGATAAAATTTATAATGATATAGATTTGTCTTATAAAATATTAAGTAAAAGTATGAAAGAAAAGTATACTACACTAGAAGAATATAAAAATTATATAAATAATAATATAGATAAAATAACAACTGAAGCTGACAAATGTTCATTAGAAAAAATAAATAATAATAGATTATATACAGTAATAGACAAAAATAAGAATAAATATATATTTAATGAAGAAAGTATCATGAATTATGAAGTAGATTTCTATTTATATGATAATAATACAGAAAATAAATAACCTTAAAATAGTTATTTATTTTTCTTTATTAAAAATAAAAAGCATTTACAATTCAAACTATTAATGCTATAATAATGTTAGATTTTTTGGAGGACGATTAAATATGAAAATTAAGGTAGAAAAGAAAGATTTAATCATATTCATAGCCTTTTGCATATTTTTATTATATTTATGTGCAATAGGTGTTTTAAATGCTTCAAGTATAGTTTCTGAAGGTAAATTTTATGGCTTTTTACCATTTAGAGCATTTACACCTAAATATATAGGAATGACCTTTTTTCTATTTTTAGCAGCATTAATAGGAATTTTTATGGCTGTTAAATCCTATATTTTTGACCATGAAAAAGGTTTTGGATTTTCAGTTGGTGGAAAGAAAGAAAAAGGATATTCAAAATGGTCTACAGATAAAGAGTTTAAAAATGGATTAGAAGTAGTAAATATACAAGATGAAAAAACAGAAGCAGCAGGAATACCATTATATAGTAAAAAAGGAAAAATGTGGGTTGATAATGGAGAAGATCATTATTTAGTAATGGGTGCTACTGGTTCAGGAAAAACAGTAATAGTGGCAAAACCTATGATAAAGTTACTAGCTAAACATAATGAATCAATGATTCTAACAGATCCCAAAGGCGAATTATATGAAGAAACAGCAGAATTATTAAAAGCAGAAGGATATAATATAATAACATTGAATTTTAGAGATCCACAACATGGTAATGCATGGAATCCAATGAGCTTACCATATCAACTTTATAAAGAAGGAAACCAAGATAAAGCTATAGAATTATTAGATGACTTGGCACTAAATATATTATATGAAGAAAAAAATAGTGGTGATCCATTCTGGGAAAAAACAGCAGCAGATTATTTTACAGGGTTAGCACTAGGTTTATTTGAAGATGCAACTCCAGAACAAGTAAACTTAAATAGTTTAAATTTAATGAGTAGTTTAGGAGAAGAAAGATTTGGAGGACCAAATAATAATTATATAAAAGAATATTTTAATGGAAAAGATCCATCAAAGCCTGCATACATTAATGCCTCTGGTACTGTATTTACAGCAGATGAAACAAAGCAAGGAATTATAGCGACATTTAAACAAAAAATAAAGTTATTCTCATCAAGAGATAATCTATCAGAAATGCTATCTTATAGTGATTTTGATATGAGAAATATTGGAAGAAATAAAACAGCAGTCTTTCTAATAGTACAAGATGAGAAAAAAACATTGCATCCTCTTGCTACGATTTTTATTAAGCAATGTTATGAAACACTTATTGATGTTGCCCAAGAAAGTGGTGGAAAATTACCATATAGAACAAACTTTATACTAGATGAATTTGCTAATATGCCACCTTTAAAAGATGTAACAACAATGGTAACAGCAGCCAGAAGTAGATTAATAAGATTTACATTCATTATTCAGAACTTTGCCCAACTTACCCAAGTATATGGTAAAGAAAATGGAGAAACTATTCGTGGTAACTGTAATTTAGTATATTTGATAAGTAGTGAAATAGCGGCACTTGAAGAAATAAGTAAAATGTGTGGAGAAGTAAAATCAAAAGAAAAAGAAAAGACAGCTTCAACACCACTTGTTACAGTAAGTGATTTACAAAGACTAAGTAAATTTGAAATAATAGTAATAAGAAGAAGAATGTTTCCTTATAAAACAAGATTTCAAACTGATTTTGAAGTAGACTGGGGAAGAACTTACCCAAAAGCAGTACCTCCAGTAAGACAAAAGAAAGAAGTACAATTATTTGATATAAGAGAATATGTTAAAGCAAAGAAAAAAGAAAAAATGGAAGCAATGGCAGGAATGTCAACTGAAGGCCCAATGGGTAGTCCATTTGGAGGAGTAAATCCATTTATGCAAATGAATAATCCATTTGGAGGAGGATTACCACCATTTTTGAAAGATGATAATGAAACAAATGATAATGATAGCGGTAGTTTCAATATTGATGATTTAGTTAGAAAAATAGATGCTAAAATAGCGGAAATTGAAAAGGAAGAAAAAGAAACACAAGAACTACATGAGCACAAAAACATTCCATTTGAAGAATTAATTTCAAATAGTGATGAAGAACAAGAAAAATCAAAAGTTATTGATGTTAATGTTGAAGAAAAACCAAAAGAAGTACAAGAATCACTTGCAAATATGTATGAAGATAATACAAATGATGATGACTTCTTTGATGATTTCTTTAGTGATGATTAAAAGGGATAAAATACCCTTTTTTCTTTACTCACAAAAGATTAAAAACTTCTTGACAACAAGAAAAATCTAAGATACAATTAATTTGTATAGTTTAAATTAATAATTTTTTCTATAAATATATAATTAAGAATGGAGGTGTTCATATGAATGAAACAGTTTTCTCCATTTTACTATTTGTTCTTGGATTAATCTTAGGATTAGTTAGCATATTAATAATAAACTTTTTAAAGAAAAAAAATGAAACAAAAGAAGCAGATTCAATAATAGAGAAGGCAAAGAAAGATGCTGATAAATTAAAAAGAGATTCTTTGTTTGAAGCAAAAGAAGAAATACATAAATTGAAAATAGAAGCAGATAAAGAAATAAAAGAAAAAAAAGGTGAAATAAAAGATCAAGAAGAAAGATTACTTCAAAGAGAAAATAATATAGATCGCCGTGATTTAGCAATGCAAAACAGAGAAACATCATTAGAAGAAAGAGAAAATAATTTATTAGAAAAACAACAAAAAATTCAAGAAGCAAAAGAAGAAATGGAAGCAATAAAGAAAAAGGAACTTGAGGAATTAGAAAAAATAAGTAAATATACAAAAGAGCAAGCAAGAGATGCTATTATGAAAATAGTTGAAGACAAAATGACTAAGGAAATAGCAACATATATTAAAGAAAGAGAAGCAGAGGCAAAACTAGAAGTAGATGAAAAAAGTAAAGAGTTACTAGTAGGTGCAATGCAGAAATATTCAGCAGATATAACAAGTGAACAAACAGTAACAGTAATTACTCTTCCAAACGATGAAATGAAGGGAAGATTAATTGGTAGAGAAGGAAGAAATATTAGAACAATAGAATCAGTAACAGGAGTTGATCTAATAATAGATGATACTCCAGAAGCTATTGTAATATCTAGTTTTGATCCATTAAGAAGAGAAATAGCAAGGCTTACATTAGAAACATTAATAAAGGATGGAAGAATTCACCCTGCTAGAATAGAAGAATTATATTCAAAAACTTGTGCCGATGTAAGGACTGCAATTAAAGAATATGGAAAAAATGCACTATATGAGTTAGGATTATCAAAGATGGATCCAGAACTTGTTGAAATAGTTGGAAAATTACATTTTAGAAGCAGTTATGGACAAAATGCTCTAAAACATTCAATGGAAGTTGCAAACCTATCAGGAATATTAGCAGGAGAATTAGGCGAAAATGTAAACCTAGCTAAAAGAGCAGGCTTATTACATGATATTGGAAAGGCAATAGACTTTGAAATGGAAGGAAGCCATGTAAAGATAGGAATGGATTTAGCTAAAAAATATGGTGAAGATGAAGTAGTAATAAATGCTATAGCATCCCATCATGGAGATGTAGCACCAACTAGTATTATTTCTACAATTGTTGCAATAGCGGATTCTATATCAGCATCCCGTCCAGGAGCGAGAAATGATTCATCAGAAAATTATGTACAAAGATTAGAAGAATTAGAAGAAATAGGAAATAAAGTAGAAGGAGTAGAAAAAGCTTATGCTGTTCAAGCAGGCAGAGAACTTCGTGTAATGGTAAAACCAGAAGATGTAGATGATCTAACAGCTCATCAAATAGCAAGAGAAATAAAAGAAAAAATAGAAAGCAATCTTAAATATCCTGGTACTATTAAAGTTACAGTAATAAGAGAAACAAGGTGGACAGAAGAGGCTAAATAGTCTTTTCTGTTTTTGGTAAGGAGTGTATTGATATGATAAGTAATCTTTCATTAGAAGAAAAAATTGGTCAAATGTTTATGTTTGGAATAAACAAAAATAATACAGATGGTATAATAAAACTAATAAAAGAAAATAAAATAGGTGGAGTGATACTTTATAAAAAAAATTACACATCCTATGAAGAAATGCTTGATTTAATAAAAAAATTAAGAGAAGCAAATAAACAAAATAAAATTCCACTTTTAATAGCTATAGATGAAGAAGGAGGAAGGGTAAATCGTATGCCTCCAGAATTCAAAAATCTAAAAAGCATTTATCGCTTTTCTGAATTAAAAGATATTAATATTATTAAAGAGTATGCTGATATTATATCAACAATATTATCACAAAGTGGAATTAATATGAATTTTGCTCCAGTATTAGATATATATAATAATTCAAATAGTAATGTTTTAAAAGGAAGATGTTTTTCTTCTGATGTTAATATAGTATCAACATATGGAGTAGCATATATAAATAAAATGAAAGATAATAATGTAGTAGCGGTATCAAAACATTTTCCAGGGCATGGTAGTACAAAAAAAGATACACATATTATTTTACCATATATAAAAAATTATAAAGAAATAGAAGAAAAGCATATTAAACCATTCGAAGTGGCCATAAAAAATGGATGTGATGCTATCATGGTAGGACACATAATAATAAAAAAATTAACAAAATCATTACCAGCATCACTATCAAAAAAATTCATAAAAGAATATTTAAGAGAAAAAAACAATTATGAAGGCATAGTAATAACAGATGATATTAGAATGAAATCAGTTGATATAATATATAAATTAATATCACTTAAAAAAGCCTTCTCATCTGAATCAGATATTATATTATTTAAATATAAAGATGGTGATGAAAAAGTAATAGCAAAAGTAGTAAAAATGGTAAAAGAGAATAAAATAGAAGAAGAAAAAATAAATAAATCTGTAATGAGAATTTTAAAAATAAAAGAAAAATATAATATTACAGATAATATAGATATATTAGGATGTAATATTGAAGAAATTAATGATAGAATAGAAAAATTAAATAGCAAATTAGATTAAATATCAAATAGAAGATATTTAATTTTTTTTACTTTATTTTTATTACTAAAGATGTTATAATAAATATAGATAGTTAGGGAGGTTAATATGGGCCTATTTGATAAAATAAAAAATGTATTTTCAAAAGATAAAGAAGCAGTTAAATATGAAGAGGGGCTTACCAAAACAAGAAAAGAATTTTCTACAGAGTTATCTTCACTATCCAAAAAGTATAAAAATATAGATGATAATTACTTTGAAGAATTAGAAAATATTCTAATTATGGCAGATATAGGTGTAAATACAGTTGTAAAGTTTGTAGATAAATTAAAGAAAAGAGTAAAAGAAGAAAATATAAAAGATTCAAATACTTTAAAAGAAATAATAATTGATGAATTATTAATAATGTATGTTGAGGGTGGAGTAATAAAAAGTAAAATAAACTATAGTAACGAAGGACCAACCGTAATTCTATTTATTGGAGTAAATGGTGTAGGAAAGACAACAAGTATTGGAAAAATAGCAAACAAATTAAAAAAAGAAGGAAAAAAAGTTCTTTTAGTAGCAGCAGATACATTTAGAGCAGGAGCTATAGAACAATTAGAAGAATGGGGAAAAAGAACTAATATAGATGTAGTAAGTACATCTTCTAAAGACCCATCCGCGGCAGTTTATGACGGAATAGATAAAGCAATAAAGGGAGAATATGATGTTGTACTTATAGATACAGCAGGAAGATTACAAAATAAAGTAAATTTAATGAACGAATTATCAAAAATGAATTCAGTAATTAAAAAATTAATTCCAAATGCACCTCATGAAACACTATTAGTAATAGATGCTACCGCAGGACAAAACGGAATAGCACAAGCTAAAGCATTTAATGAAGTAACAAATATAACAGGAATAGTATTAACAAAATTAGATGGAACTGCAAAAGGGGGAATAGTACTAGCTATAAAAGAAGAAGTAAATATTCCTGTAAAATTTGTAGGTCTTGGAGAAAAAGAAGATGACTTAGAAGCATTTGATATAGAAAAATATATATATGGATTATTTAAAGATTTATAGAAAGGGTGAAAGAAAGTGAAAAAGGAAAAAATAAAATCAAAGAAAAAAGAAGAAAAATATAAATTAGTAGATACAAAAAAATTAAAAAAAGTAGAATTAATAATATCAATATTTGTAGGAGTAATTTTTTTAGTACTACTAGTACTTACTATGACAAATGAAGTATTTATTCCTGCAACTCTAATATCATTTGCCTTATTTTTATTTTGCATTTGCTACTACTACATTGAAGACGAAAAAAAGAAAAAATTAGTATATACATTGTTTGGATTAGGAGTACTCTTAATAATAATTGAAGTAGTATATACTTTAGTAAAGATAAGTTAATGAAAGAAAGAGAATATTTAATAATACTATATGATTTCTATAGTGAATTATTAAATGATAAACAAAGACAATATTTTGAAGACTATTATTTTAATAATTTATCACTAGGAGAAATAAGTGAAAATGAAAATGTAAGTAGAAATGCAATTCATAAAAATATAAAAGCAGTAGAAAACAAATTATACTTTTATGAAGAAAAATTAAAGCTATATCAAAAATCACAAGAATTAACAAATATAGCAAATACCATAGAAGATAAGAACTTAAAAGAAAGAATAAAAAATATATTATAGGGGAGATAATTATGACAAGTAAGAAATATAAAATGTACTATGATTATCATAAAAGAACAAGTGGTGGTTTCCTAGATGCAATATTTTTATCTGGCATAATGTTAAGTGGCCTAATATTAATACTTCTTTCGTTAGTGGGAGGTAAATAATGGAATCAATACTAGAAAGATTTTCTGATAATTTAACAGAAACAAAATATATAACAAATCCCGCTATTGCTAGAGATGAAGAAATAAAAAAACTAATATTAGTACTTTTAACACCAGAGAAATCAGCAGTACTAGTAGGAAAACCAGGTATAGGAAAAACAGCAATAGTGGAAGGACTAGCTTATAGAATACAAAGAAATGAAGTACCAAAAGCACTTGAAGGATATACAATTTATAGAATAAATACAACATCATTATTGACAAATACTGGAGAAGAAAATAGAGTACTAAAATTAGTTGAAGAATTAAAACAAAAAGAAAGAGTAATATTGTTTATAGATGAAATACATACATTAATAGGAAGTGATACTGCTGGAGCTCTAGATTTAGCAAATATGTTTAAAGAAGGGTTAAGTAGAGGAACTATCAAGATGATTGGTGCAACAACAACATATGAATATGAAAAATATATATTAAGAGATAAAGCATTTTTAAGAAGATTTGAAAAAGTAGATGTATTAGAACCAACTGAAGAAATGACTGTAGAAATACTTTTAAAAACACTACCAAAATTAGAATATCAAACAGGAGTAATATTACCATATACAGATTTTATTAAAGAAAAAATAATGAAGTTCATAGTAAATATGACAACAGAATTTAAAAGAGTATATGAAATATCATCAAGATATCCTGATATAGCTTTAGTAATATTAAGACAATGCTTTTCAAATGCTATATATGAAAATAGAAAGACAATAGATTTTAAAAACATTTATGATGCCATAAGAACAACAAAAGCAGTATATCCAGATGTTATAAAAAAAGAATTAATTAATTTTAAAGAAATATTTAAAGATGAATTAAAAGAAGAAAATATTGAAATAGAATAAGATTTATTAAATAATAATTCTTATTCTTTTCTTTACATAAGACCAAAAAGTGTGATATACTTATAATGGTGGTAGAATGAAAAAAATAGTAGTAAATGTTTTAATCATCTTGTATTTTCTAGTAGCAGTAGTAGTTACTTATGCATTATTATCTTATAATAAATACAACATAGTAGAAACAAAAGATAAATATATCTTAACAATAAAAGAAGATAATCCAGATTTTAAAAAAAGTGATTTATTAGTAGTAAAAAAATCACAAGATTTAAAGGAAAAAGATTATGTATTTTATTATGATACATATGCAACTAAAGTAACAGTAAAATATGCTAAAATAAAACAAATTAAAACAATCAATGAGGAAGAACAAGAGATTAACCTAGAAAATGATTTAGTATTATCAAGTGAGAATATTTTAGGAAGTAAAAAAAATACAATATCATATGCCATTATAGGCACAGTATTTAATGTATTAACATCAAAATGGGGATACCTATTTATCATAATATTTCCAATGCTAATTGCTTTTATATATGAATTATATGCCATAGCAAAAGAAGTAAAGAGAAAATAATAAAACCTATGAAAAAAAATATTACAAGGATAAAAAATTATCTATCAGAGTTAGAATTAAAAAAAGGATTATTAAAAATAAAGGCAAAACTTGATAAATATGGTAAAAAAGCTTATATCCTATTGGGAACATTATTAATATTGGTACTTACAACAATAACATATGGAAAATATATCTATAATGATATTAGAGATTTCTATTTAGCCAGTAAGAGTTTCTATTTTAATAGTGATAAACTAACAGTAAATAGAGCTATCTATCAAGTAGATAATTGGTCAGCAGTAGATCCATATACCATAACAATAAATCTAAACAATAGTAAAAATAATTTAATCCATGCAAGTAGTGATATAACTTATGAAATAAGTTATGTTTGTTCTAATAATGTTTTATGCAGTATAAATAGTGAAGGAGGAACACTTTATACTGAAGAAGGATCAAGCTATTTTAATGCTGTAATAACTCCAAATTCAACATTCGAAGTAGGAGATGAAGCTTTTATAGAAATAACAGTAAAAAGTACATATCCTTATAAAAAAACACTAAGTGGAAGATTTATTTTAAAAGTAGGAAAAAGCGGATTAACATATACTATAGATGATAAAATAGGAAGACCATATTTGAATTTTAATATAACAAATACAATTGATTACTATCTAGTAAAAGAAGCATTTGATAGTTATCAAGTTGGGGATAGAATAGATAGATTAACATATATAGAATTACCAGAAGAAAATAAAAGAAAATGTCTTTCTGCAGAAGTGACATTAACATTTGATCCAAATAAAGTTATATTAGATACTACAAATACTATATTTTTAAAGAAAGAAAGTTATACAACAACAACTATTAATAATTATGATTATATAAATAGTATAACTTTTAGAATGGATTCAGAATCAAGTGAAGTAGTAAAGTTTTATAAAAGTGATACAAACATAGACTATACATATCCAATAACAAATGACATTTCAATAATTAATTTCAGTTATTCAGAATAGGTGGTGATATAATGGCTAGTAATATAGTAAAAGAATATATTGATTTTTCAAAGAAAAATATAACAAAATACCTAAAAATAATTTTAGAACAAGATTATTCTAAAGAGATAATAGAACCATTATTAGATACATATATAAATGTAAGATATTACAATAATTATGATATAAAATATAAAGTCTTTGAATCAAATATAAACTATTATATGAAGCAAAAAGCCATCAAAATAAATGAAGAAAAAGAAGAAGAATATATTTCTAAAGTAAAAAAAATCTTTTATTTATTTAAATATATATTGTATTTTGATAATGTTTTAGAATATGAATCACTAAAAAAAATAATATCAGAAATAGATGAATATCGAAATGAAGTACTAGGTTTAACTAGTGAAAATTTTATAGAAGAATTAAATGACTTAGTAAAAGAAAATGAAAAAAGAAAAGAAACATTTATTGAAGAATTAAGTAGTGACCACTTTAATCTAGAAATAAAAAATACTAATAATAAAAATGTATTTAAAGTTAAATTAAATAATAATATAAAATTTAATAAAATATATAGTGATTACTCAATAAATAAAGTTTATAATGAAGGATTAGTAGATGAGCAAAAACATTTTATATTATATTATTTAATAACTAGAGAAATATTAAAAAACATAATAAGAGGTGATTTCACTAAAGAGTATATAATTAGTTTTCCAAATAATATTTTTACAAAACAACAAAAAATAAATAGATTAATAGCCATAATAGATGATGAATCAATAAAAAATAATATTGTCATAGAATTTACCTATACAGATTATCTTTCTAATAAAGAAATAATAAATAGTTGGATAAAAAAAGGATTTCAAATAGCAATAAAAATAGATGAAAAATATAAATATGATAATAATAGTAAAATATGGCTAGATATATTTAAATATGTAATAGTAGATAAAGAAAAAAAGAATTTTTTTGATGAAGATCAATTAATAATTGAATAGTAAAGTAGGTGTAGTATGGATACATTTTTTAGATTTTTATATGAATTTCTTGAACAATTTTTTACCTCATTTATACTAATGTTTAAAGGAATAATAAATGGAGTAATAAATATGTTCAATATAAAAAAATATATAGCAATTATTAATTTCTATAAAGAAGACTTTACCATTCCAGAATGGGTATTAGTAGTACTTGCTATATTAATAGTTTTAACCATAATAGGAGGCATAGGATTTATAATATATTATCTAATCAGAAAATATTTAAGATTTAGAAAAACAATTGTAGAAGAAGAATCACTTCTTGAAGAAGTTGCCTCTTTAAATAATCAAGTATCAGATTTAATGGAAGAAAAAGAAAGTATATTAGCAATGAAAGTATCACAACTAGGATTGAAACCAGGTGAATCCCCTGAAGTAGAAGAAAATGATAAATCGGGTGAAGATGCAGATACTACCAAGAGTAGATTCCCTAAATTAACAGCAGTAGATATTGAATATTCAAAATATAAAGTAGTAAATTATGCAAATAATTTTACTCTAGAGGAATTAGTAGAAACATTTCGTAATTTTGCAGCATCAAAACTAAAATTATATTATAAATCAGAAATGATAAGATTATTCATTTCAGCACTAGCTTCAACTAAATTAGTAATATTACAAGGTATATCTGGTACCGGTAAAACCTCCTTAGCATATGCTTGGGGAAAATTCTTAAAGCACGACTCATGTGTTGCTTCTGTTCAACCATCATGGAGGGATAGGACAGAATTATTTGGATACTTTAATGAATTCACTAAAAAGTTTAATGAGACAGAAGTGTTAAAAGAACTTTATGTAGCAGGTTATACAGATGACATATATACAGTAATTCTAGATGAAATGAATATTTCAAGAGTAGAGTATTATTTTGCTGAAATGTTATCAATACTAGAAATGCCAAACAAAGATGAGTGGATAGTAGAATTAGTATCTAGTTCTTGGCCTGATGATCCTAAAAATATTGAAGATGGAAAATTAAAAATACCTCCTAATGTATGGTATATCGGAACAATTAATAACGACGATTCAACATTTATGGTAACAGATAAAGTATATGATAGAGCAATGCCTTTAGACATAAATGATAAAGGGCAAGTATTTGAACCAATAGATACAGATGCACAAGATATAAATTATACATATTTAGATAAATTATTTAGTGAAGCAATGAATAATAATCCAATATCAGAAGATACACTAAATAAAATAAATGAGATGGATGATTATGTAATAAAGCATTTTAGAATAGCTTTTGGTAATCGTATTGTAGCACATATGAAGAAATTCGTTCCAGTTTATGTAGCTTGTGGAGGAAACGAAGTAGATGGTGTAGATTATTTTATAGCAAGAAAAATATTAAGAAAATTTGAGCAATTAAATATATCCTATATTAGAGATGAAATAGATGGTTATATTGAATTTCTAGATAAAACATTTGGAAAAGGAAAAATGAAAGAATGTGAAGAATATTTACTTAGATTAAAGAAATTAACATAGGAGGTAAAAAATGAATGAACTTGAAATAGTAAACTTATATGAAAAAACAAATCAAGATAGAAATAGCAGATTTTCAGAAAATATAAATTCAAGTCTTCGAGTAAAAACAGCCTATGATCGAGTAAATACAAGTTTTGAATGGCTTGAGATAATGGAAGAAACTATAAGATATTTAGATAATATATTAAGAAACCCCAATAGATTTATAATAAATGAGGAAGATATTGTTAAAATAGAATTAGCCCGTCGAGTAACCGTAGAAAGCATAAAACATTTATCAAAAAATACTAATTTAATTCAAGATTATAATAAAGAAACAGGAGATGTAAGACCAAGTAAAATATTAAATATAAATAAAGAAGAAAGTTTTGATACATATGAAAATAGATTTATTTATAGTTTAATAAAAAATATGAAGTTTTTTATAGAAAGAAAAAAGAAAAATCTAATTACTGAGTCATATAGCAAAGATGATAAAACAATGGAATATACTGCTAAAAGTAGTATAGACAATGAAAATATAGATATATCAATGACTATAAATTCTAAGAAAGATGATAAAAAGAATATTAAAGATGAATCAGGTTTAACAATTCCCGAAAGAATAGAGAGGTTAGAAACCCAAATATCCGACTTAACATCATCTTCAGTATATCAAATAATTGATAAAAAACATATATCATTAGTAACATCTCCAATAAAAAAAACCAATGTAATATTAAAGAATGTAAACTTTCAATATGCTGTAAAACTATGGAATTATATGCAAAATCATATGGAAGATGATACAAAAAAAGAAAAGAAAAATAATGATTATTATGATGATGGCAATATAAAAAAGTTAATAGATGAATCATTTCTATTAGACTATTTAGTTTTAGATACAATAAATAGAGAAGAAGAAAAATATGATAAAAAAGCCTTATCAGAAAAAATTGTTGGTAACATGATAGAAAAAATGATAACAATTGACTCGACTATTGATGAAAAAAAATTAAAAGAAATAATAGATAAACAATATAGTATAATAAAATATAAAACAGTAGTAAATGAAAAACAAATAGAAGAAGTCTATAAAAAATATATGGATAAATATTTAGAAAAAATAAAAATGTTAGAAATATAGTGGTGATATGTATGATAGAAAGAATAAAAAATAATAAAGCATTAAAAATAATATTAATGATTTTAAAAGCAATAGTATCTTTATTTATAGTAATAGTAATTAGTATAATCTTTATTCAGAGAATATCTAATAATAAATTATCATTAGGTGGATATAGTATATATACAATTATAACAGAAAGTATGGCACCAAAATATAAAGTATATGATATGGTAATAGCAAAAGAAACAGATTCTAATCAAATAAAAGTAAATGATGATGTTGTATATTTAGGAAATAAAGATGATTTTGCAGATAAAATAGTAACACATAGAGTAATAAAAAAAGAAGTACTAGAAGGTAAAAATTATTTTCATACTAAAGGTATAGCTAACGATATAGAAGATCCCTTAGTTGGAGAAGAACAAATATTAGGAAAAGTAGTATATAAAAGTAGAGTATTAAGTATAATCAGTAAAATAGTAAATAATCCTTATGGCTTTTATTTTGTAGTATTTGTTCCTTTTGCCATATTACTAGTAATGGAATTAATAGATATAATAGAAGAGAGAAAAGAAAAAAATCTAAGTAGGTGATACTATTGAATGACCAAAAAAAGAAAAGAAAAAAAAGAAGGATTAGATTAAGAACAATATTTTTTCTTGCTATAACACTAGCCTCAAATAGTTTTGCTTGGTTTATATATTCGACAAAAGTATCAAATAATATTACTGCTAAAGTAAAAAGTTGGCATGTAAACTTTGAAATAGGAAATGGTGAAGAAATAGAAGAATACTTAGAAATAAATATAGATTCATTATATCCAGGAATGGAAACCTATCAAAAAACATTGAAAGCATCAAATAATGGTGAATCAGATGCTTACATAAATTATGAAGTAGAAAAAGCAATTGTATTAGGAGAAAATCTTCTGACTTTAAATTTAACAGATAATCAAATAATAGATAAAATAAGAAATGATTATCCATTTACTATTGACTTTAATGTTTCAAATAATATTATATCAAAAGCTGGTGGAGAAACTGAAATTACAATAAGTGTGAGTTGGCCATATGAAAATGGTAATGATACAGAAGATACATACTGGGGAAACAAGTCATATGATTATCATCAAGAACATAGTGATCTGCCAAGTATTAGTTTAATAATTAAGATAACCGCAGTCCAAGTAGAATAGAAGAATATTCTTCTTTTTTAATACCCTCGTGCCTATAGTCACTCTGGGTTTTAAATGCCTAAAGTCATTTAAAAAAGTTTTGAGCTAAAATCTCAAAACTATAATAATTATTTTAATTGAGTAAAAGACAAATTAACATCCATTTTAGCAGTATTATTATTCTTAGTAGCTTCTGTATCAGCAGTATTATCCATAGTAGCATTTTCTCCATCATCCCATAAAACATAAACCCTAATATTAATAGGATTAGTATTATTAACTTGTAATACTTGATTAGAAATAGATTGATTATCTCTATCTAAATAAATAAATTCCCCATTATTAATACTATATTTAGTAGCTATTAAATCAGTAACAGAACTATTATTATTAACCGAAAAATTAATACTATATTTAAAAGAAACATCAGCTTCTGTAGCATCTATAACAAGATCAAAATATCCTTCACTAGTAGGAGCAATAATACCATTTGCTATATGTTCATTTCCTTCAAATACTGGAGTAATAATAGCATTAGTAGTACTCCCTTCTCTAATATCCTTATTATTAACAAGAATTCTCCATCTAGCTACATTCATTGTAGCATTTTCACTAGTAGCAGTTAAATACTTAGCATAAGATTCCTGTATAAAAAAAATACATAGTATAAAAGACAAGAAAGCCATAATAAAAATAAAATGTTTCTTCTCCATAATTACATCACCTATTATACAAAAATTATAACATAATAATAACTAATAATCAATAACAAAAGAATAAAATATAATGTCTAGTATTATGTAAAGTCGATTATGGTTAATTGAAAAAAGCATTTACTTTTATTAAAACATATGGTACCATTAGTGTAGTTATAGCATAATTATTTTATTATATTTTCACTATAATTAATCAAGGAAAGTAAATGTTAATATGAAACATATTTATATATTAAGGGAAAAAAACCAATAATGGTATTAGATGGTTTTAATTTGGTGAGATTAACTAAAAGAAATAAAAAAATAAAAAAGTAAGGGAGTAAATTATGGCAAAAGATGTAGTGGTAACAGCAGAAAAAGTCTATGGAAGAAAAAAGAAATATAGTAGTATAAAACTAATATTATCTATAGTTCTTATAATATTAACATTAACATTTATCATTTTAGGAGTAATATATAAAGGAGGAAAGTTTACAATAACTCTAGACAATAGATTATCATCAGAAAGTGGAATAGTAATATATGAAGATTCAGAGATAAAAGAAACAAAAAGAAAATTGTCTGCTAGAGACATAGAATTCATGGATAATATATCAATAAATTGGATTCCTCAAAATATAGATACCGAAAGTGATGGTTCTCATAACGGAGAAAACTATATAGCATATACATTCTATATAGAAAACGAAGGAGAAAAAACAGTAAATTATTGGTATACAATAATAATTGATGATGTCATAAAAAAAGTTGATGAAGCTGCTAGAGTTATGATATATTTAAATGGTAATAAAAAAGTATATGCTAAAATAAATTCATTTACTAGTGAACCAGAAAAAGATACAATTCCATTTTATAGTGAAAAAGAAGCAGTATTAGAACAAAGAAAAGATTTCAAACCAAATGATATAGATAAGTTTACAATAGTAATATGGTTAGAAGGTGATGACCCAGATTGTATAGACAACATATTAGGTGGAGAAATAAAAATGCATATGGAAATAAGAGAAGAACATAAGGAAGAGAGCGTAAAGAATGATTAATAATAAAAAGAAAAACAAAAAAAGAAAATATAGATTATTTTATTTATTATTGCTATTATTAGTAACAACATTATCTTTATCAGTATCATCATATGCTTGGTTTACCACTAATAGATTAGTAAGAGTAGATTTATTAAATGTAAATGTCAGGGCACAAGGAGGAATAGAAATATCCGTAGATGGAACAAATTGGAAATCATCAGTATCAGTAGAAGATATAATAAATGCAAAAGATACCTATCAGACAAATACCAATCAAATACCAACAACCATAGAAGCAGTTTCAACGGCAGGTAAAATAAATAATGGTAAAATAGAAATATATCATGGTAATGCAGTAAATAATGCAGTAGGAGATTATATTCTTGAAACAACAAGAAGTGTTGAAATACAATCAGCAGAGGGTAGTCAAGGAAAGTTTATAACATTTGATTTATTTTTAAAGACAAATAAAAATACAGCATTATATTTAACACCAGAATCAAATGCAACCTATAGTGGTGATAAATCAGTTGGAATAGAAAATGCTGTTCGGTTTGCCTTTATAGAAGAAGGAACAACATTTGTAGGATCTTCATTAAATACCATCCAGTCAATGACCACAAATGATCAGAGTAAAGTTCATATATGGGAACCAAATTATGATACACATACAGAGTATGGAATAGAAAATGCCAAAGATATATATAACATAAATATAACAAATCCATCAGAATCATTAAATTATGATGGTGTGATAAGCGAAATATCAAAAACAGCTGGAGTAACAACAAGTACTGCTAATGAGGCAACATACCCAGAATATTTTGCGAGAGTAAAAGTAGATTATTACACAAAGAATAACTTTGACAACAATATTGAAATATTTACTATTAATAGCGGAATAACAAAAATAAAAGTATATATGTGGATTGAAGGACAAGATGTAGATTGTGAGAATAATGCTGCTGTTGGTAATATTGCTCTAAATCTAAACTTTAGTACAAACCCATCTTAAATAAGATGGGTTTTAATTTACTTATTCTTAATAATATGTTATACTTAATATGATATAGATGGTAGGTGGTAGAAGTGCAGAAATTAAAAAGAAAAATAAAAGCATTAAAAAATAATACAAAGTTTAAAGTTCGTCTTCTAGTAGGAACATCTTCTTTACTACTTTTGATAATAGGAATAACCACATACTTTACTACCTACAGTGATTTAATATTAGAATTCAGTGAAGATCCAGATTATATTGAAAGTTCTATAAAGAATAATAAAGTAATAGTAAATGATTTAGAGAATGATTATAATTACTATCAAGGACAAAACTATCTAGACAATGATGGAACTCTACCTACAACTGATAACAAAAATATTTATAATGATAGCACACTAGTTCAAGCCAAGATAACTTACTATAGTGATGATGATAATAATCATAAAGGGTATGTATCTTCTAGTGAAAGACAGGATACATACATCTATTTCAAAACTTTTTATGTGAATAATAATGGCACTGATGATACTACTGATGACTATGTACTTATTGAATTAATCGATAATCCATTTACTGATAGGCCTACTGATAAAGCCTTTAATGGATGGTTTACTGATTACAATGGAGCTACACTAAGTTTTAATAAAGATTATTATGAAAGATATGCAAAAGTGCCGGTAACTTATACTGATAATAAACCTAATAAGATAGAAATAACTTTTAGAGCTAGCTGGGTAGGAGCCAAAATAACTACAATAACAAGTTCTAATAGTTGGAATAGTACGATTGAAAGTTTAAATACTCCTGAAATGCACAAGTTAGAGACTATAATTAATATTTATGAAGATGTCGACATGACAGGATATTATCACCAAGTAAGTGTAAGATTTTTTGATAGTTGTACAGGCTACTATAATAATAGAGGTCAAAGACAAAACAACTGTACCTGCTATTCTTTTGGTGGTTGTACTTACTATGACTTAATCAATGGTGAAAACTTTAATGAAAATGCAACATATTATGAATTACAAAATAATAATATGCAGTTAGTGGATAATAGTACTATCAATAGACCACTTATTGAAACAATTGAAGACACAAGTTATGAAAATGGTATTATGTCATCATTTTATCGTAAAATTTTAGTACCTAGAGGAAGTAGTATTATTGGCTATTATGATAGCACTGGAAATATTATGACTAGTGGTAGTTGTACGACAGATGGTGGTTGCACTTATTATGAATTAATTAATTATTATAAAAGCAATAGTACTCCCGAAATATATGATGAAAATGAAGAGTATTATTATTTGACGACTAGGGATACTAATATTATTGTCATGGGCTCTAATATAGAGGGAACTTGGTCAACTACAGAGGATATTCCTTTTACTGTAACAGCTTTAAATAATGGTACACAAAATAATGTAACATGGAATGCTAATTCCGCTATTAACTGTTATAGTGATGTTCGAATAGAGAATATTACTTTATATTATGATAGTGTTATAACAGAAATATATGATCCACCATCTAATACAATGGCATCAGGTGTTTTGTATGGGCGATATAATAATGTAAAATTAGGTAGAGGTCTAACTCAAAATGGCAGTTATCCAACACTTAGAGCAGTAATAGGAGGAAGTAACTCATCTATTGGTAGTAATAATTCACCGGCTAAATATAAACTAGTTATAGAAAGTGGTATTTATAATTCTATATCACTAACTAATGGTGCTACCCGGTATGGTGGTTCCACTATATATGTTAAAAACAAGGGTGTTTATGGTAATGACTATGATCGTGTAATAAAAGATAATGATAGTCTAGATGTATACTATTGTGCTTCGGGTAGTTGGAGTGGTACCGTATATGCGAGTACTAATTCTGCTACTTCTAGCGATATAGCTTTAGATTTAGTTGTCAAAAATGGTAGCTTTGGTAGCAGTAAATATGATCTATCTACAGGAATATATGTCGGAGGTAGATATGCCGGTACTCACAATGCCGCTCGAAGAGCTAAAATTGAAGGTGGTTATATCTACAATTTAATTGGAGGACCTCTTACTAGTAGTAGGAGGAGTAGTGTCAACGATACCTATATTAATATGACAGGCGGGGAAGTAGATATTATAATTGGTGGTGCAGGAACGACCGCTACTTACGGAAACCGAATCATATCTGTAACTGGTGGTACAGTTAATTATAGTGTCTTTGGAGGTTCCAATGGTGCAAAAGGTAATGAAGGAGATGGTACTCTAAATGGAACGCCTTATATCTATATTGGTGGAACTGCTACAATTGGTAATGATACTAATATAAGTAATAATAATAAATTATTTGGGGCAGAATCGGGAAGTGTTTTTGGAATTGGAAATGGAAAAGAAAATTCTTCTACTATTGGTTCAGCAGATAATTCAATCATCATAATAGATGGTAATTCTAATATTAAAAGAAATATTTATGGTGGTGGAAATTATGGTGCTACAGGAGTAAGTAGCAGTTTAAGTAGTACTTATTCAACTATAATAATTAATGATGGCTTCATTGATGGTGATGTCTATGGTGGCGGTAATAACAATGGAAGTGGTTCTGAGAGTAAAACATCAACAGTTAGCATTACCATGAATGGTGGTAATGTTGTTGGATCAATTTATGGTGGTAGTAATGAACTTGGTACAATATATGGCTCTACCAATGTAAACATTTTTGGTGGTGAAGTATCAAATAATGTTTATGGAGGAGGACGAGGTGGTTATATTAGTGATAGTGCTATAGGAACCTTTGTAGTCAGCGATGTCAACATTGTTATAGGTGATTCGAATAGCACTTATACACCAATAATTGATGGAAGTGTCTATGGTGGTAGTGCTTTTGGTTCTGTAAATGGTAGTGAAAATACAAACACTGTCAGTTCTAGCAAAACAAATGTCACCATAAATAAAGGTATAATAAATAATGTCTTTGGTGGTGGTCAAGGAAATAATACATATACACCTTATGTACTAGGAAATATTGAAGTAACAGTAAATAATGGAACAATTACTAATGTGTATGGAGGAAATGACCTAAAAGGAAAACCAAATGGAAATATAACAGTAACAATAAATAATGGCACAATTGAAAATACTTATGGTGGAGGAAACGAAACATCCGCTAATGAAACAAATGTGTATTTAAATGGAGGCACATCAACTAAATTATTTGGAGGTTCAAATAAAAATGGAGATGTTGTAATTAGTAATGTCACAGCAACAGGTGGAACTTGTGAAACTTTATATGGAGGAAATAATGCTGGTGGCACCACCGGAACAACAAATGTTTTAATAAATGGTGGAACTATAAATACAGTATATGGAGGTGGTGATAAAACCTCAGTAACTACAAGTACAAATGTAGTAGTAAATAATAAAGTAGATACTATTTTTGGTGGCTCAAACCTATCAGGAAACATACCTCTATCAAATATTGAAGTAAATAATGCAATAATAAATGCCGTGTATGGTGGTAATAATCAAGGTGGAAAAGTAGAAACAACTAATGTAAACATAAATGGTAATTTTATCGATTCTGTATATGGTGGAGGATTAAAAGCTGAAACTACAACTACAAATCTAAATTTAAATTATGGATTAATAAAGAATGTTTATGGTGGAGGAAACGAAGCTGGAGCTAATGAAACAAATGTTAATTTAGGAGGAGCGGACATAATTAATCTGTTTGGAGGCTCAAATAAAAGCGGAGATGTACAAAATACATATATAAAAAATATAGAAGATTTCGTAGTTAGCGATTTATCAGCAGAATTTACTATTAGTCAGTCCAATATAAATCAAATTGGAGCTACAGATATTTCTGGAAGTGAAACTATTACCGTAGAGATAAATAATAATACAGGAGTAACTTTATCAGAATGGGATTTATATATATTAACAAGTGAAAGTATATTTGATTCAAACTGGAGTTCATCAGAAGTAGAATTTGATAGTATTAATAATATATATCATATAGATGAAACAAATCAGTGGTACGGTACAAATAGTTTAAATAATGGAACACCATTTACTTTTGAATTTAATATTCACTCATATGATACATATGAAAACTTTAAAATATATAGTTATATGCTAATAGGATATGATACTAATGGTAATCAATATACAAGCAAGTTAACCGTAGATAAAATGTATGGTGGAAATAATTTAGGTGGAATTACTAATAATGCTCAAATAGATTTAACCGCAGGTAGTATTAATGTCTTATTTGGAGGAGGAAATAAAGCAAGTGTAACAAATTCTAGCACAAATATTGATAATGTAGTTATAAATGAAGAAATCTATGGAGGAGGAAATGAAGCTGATGTTTCATCAGTAATTTTAAATATAAACAATTCTGAAGTAGGAAATATAACAAAAAAAGGAGTAGTTTATGGCGGAGGAAATGCTGCTAAGGTAACAAATAGTTTAGAACTAAATATAAATTCTTCAGAAATAAATGGTAATATTTATGGTGGAGGAAATAAAGGAAAAGTAGAAACAAAAGCTAAAACTACTATTACTACAAGTCATATAACAGATAATATCTATGGCGGAGGAAATGAAGCTGAAGTTCAAACCACAGAAGTAAATATAAAACAAAATACTAACATAGATAAGAATATTTATGGTGGAGGAAATCTAGGTACTGTATTAGGAGAAGCAAATACTGTAATAGAAAACTCAAATATAACAAATAGTGTTTTTGGTGGAGGAAATGCTGCTGAAGTACAAGGGAATGCTAATGTAACCATTCATAATAGTATAATTGATGAGGCTATTTATGGTGGAGGAAATGGCGAATATTCAATTGTACCAGGAGATGAAATAGGAGATCAAAATCCAGCAAAAGTATTAGGAAATACGAACTTATTAGTAGATGAAAATACCAAAGTCAAAACCATTTACGGTGGAGGAAATCTAGGAAAAGTAAATAAAGATACTAAAATAGAAATAAAAAATATAACAGTTACTGATTCAATTTATGGTGGAGGAAATGCTGCCATTGTAGGAGAAAATACTAATTTATATGTATCAAATGTAAATGTAACAAATAGTATATATGCTGGAGGAAATGGTTTATTAGCAGTAGTATATGGAAATACAAACCTAGATATCGATAATAATACAGTAGTAGGAAAACATGTTTTTGGTGGAGGAAATGCTGCTGCCACTGGTACTGAAGAAAACAATAATTCTAAAGGAATAGTAAACATAGTAGGAGCAACAATAAATGGCAATGTTTATGGAGGAGCTAATACCTCACAACTATATGGTGATACTACAGTAAATATAGGAAACTTAACAAGTAGTAACCAAAACCTAATAAAATCTGATATTGTAATAGAAGGAACGGTATTCGGTGGAGGAGAAGCAAATGCTAGTGGTAGTGAAGAATATGATTATTCCTTCATAAGTGTAACAGTAGGAATAAAAATTAATATTAACGGTTCTGGACATGATACATTTACAATAAAAGGATCAATATTTGGAAGTGGTAATGCTTCTTCAACTACAGGATATAGTTATATAGATATCAAAAACTATGGAACAAAAGAAGATATAAAGAGAAATATATCAATTCAGAGGGCAAATATTGTAACATTAGATAATTCATATATTGAATTAAAAGGTGCAACAGATAGAACAAATGAGTATTCAACAGTATTGTTCTCTTTGAGTAGAATAGATGAATTAAAACTAATAAATAATACATCATTATATCTTCAAAATGGAGGTAACTTAGTCAAAAAATTATCTAGTTTAACTATAGAAAATAATATTGAAACAAAAGCACAAGTAACTATAGATACTGAAACAAATACTTTTACTAGAAATACTAATAATAGAATATATATGTTAGAAGGAAAAAATCTAAATATAGCTACAAATGAAAATATAACATCATTTGGTGAAGTATCTGGAATGACTTTCTTTGGTATGTATTTAAATAGTATAAATGGTGATATAGTAACAGCATTATATAATGATTATGATCCATCAGCATCTGTATCATCAGGAGATATTTATTACTTTACAAAAGGTAGTTATGTACTTGGAATGCATAAAACAAATCATGACATAACTGAAGATGGGTTCTATACCAATTATGGAAATGAAGAAGGAAATGGCATAATAATAAACTATATTGAACCAACTCCAGATAATTCAGATTTCTATATGTGGTCAGTAGGAGAAAAAGTAGATTCATATGAATTAACACTTACAGCATCAAAATATTCAACACTTGGTACATATGAATTATCACTATTAAATCATGCAACTGCTAACACAAAATTCTCTATATTAGGTTTTAACTATTCAGCATTAGATCAAAATATAGTATTAACAGATTATAGAAATATACCTAGAATAGCAGCAACCGAAGAAGATGCAAATACCATTTTTGGATTAAATATGAAATCAGGACAAAATGGTTGGATAACAAAAGGAAGTACTAATTTTATAACTGGAGAAAATACAAATGTACAAGGAACAATAGATTATCAAAGAGAAAACTTAGAAGGGGCTCCTAGTTTAGTATTTTACTTCTACCATTCTAAAAATTTAACTGAAACCCAAAATCTTGGTAGTGTAACAATTTCATTAGTGGCTATAACACCAATAGATGATTTAAATAATGAAGTAAAAAGAATAAATATAAATGTAAACTTAAATACAGCATTATATAATACCAATGATTATGAAGGAACTATAACACCAGGAAAAAAATATGAAATGTTTGCAACTAGTCCTGTAGATATAACAACAAAGAGTAGTTTCAGTGCTTACTATTCATTATATATGGAAAGCGAAACAACACCATATAAAACTGGATACCATCGTAGTTTAGTATCAACATATTTATTACCAGTAAATACAGAATTAACGATGATTGATTTCCATGTTGAAGATAAACCTGTATACTATTATTATACAGTAACAGAAGATGACTATACTTCTTTAGAAGAAGAATATAATCTATATGGAGAAGTATCATATCCATTATCTAAATTTATAAAAATGGGTAGTACAAGTCCTAATAATAATTATGATGATGCAACCGCTAATACAATATATTATAAAGATGAAAAAGCAATTGAAGAATTTATCTTTATGGTTGACTTTAAAGATACTAATATTGAGACAGACATCCTAGATAAATCACTATTAATTGAATTAAGAAATAATGATAATCAAACACTAATAAGTGTATTAGGAATAGAACAGTCCACTATGAAATACAATCTATATAATAATAGAGAAGGAATAATCGAATTATCAGGAAACTTATCTCAAAATACTATTTATCGAGGTAAGAGTACTAACTTAACATTAGATACAAACTTTATTCAAGATAAAATATCTACAAATACAATCTTTGATACTAACTTTGATGAGCAAAAATTAGGTATAAAGATAACAATTCTAGATAGTAGAGGAACTCCTCTTACAAGTTCAAGTTTAATGGGAATAAATTATACCTTCAATGGTAATACATATTATCCAAGATATGATGGTACGGTAAGAATAAATATTACTGAAAAAGTTGCAAATGCAAGATCAAAGATAATAATTAATACTGAAAATAGTAATCTTTCAAGTGGTGAATATACCCTTCTAATAGAATCATTTGGTTCAGCAGATGGAATATATTATGGATTAAATTCATCAGATCAGTTAGAAATAACATTTAATATAGTTGATAATATTTATGGTTTAAAAGTAACCACGGATGATAAAATGCTATTTATAAATAAAGATACCGGTTTCACATTAAATGGTAATAATAGTTATGTATATAAGGTAGAATATACATCTGGATTATCTAATCCAAATACTAGATTAAAATTATTAAGAAGAGATTATACTTCAATATATACAAATGTTTATAACGAAGTAGATTTAAAAGATTATGTAACAAATACATTAGAAATAACTTCTAATGACAAAGAATACTATCTGTCTAAAACACCAGTAAATGAAACAACATATTTCTTATACTTTAAAGAAAATTTACCAAATGGGACCTATAAATTAGTAGTATCACTATATGATGATAATAACTATATAGGAGAAACATACCAATACATAATAATAAAATAGGAGGATTTATGTCGAGAAAAGATATCGAAGAATTAAGCGATGCAGATATAGTAGAATTATATAAAGAAATAAAAGATTTCATAGTTTTTCTTGAAAAAGAAATAATAGGTGATAATAATGCTAAATGAATATAAAAATAAAATTGAAGTTCAAAAAGAAGTATTATTATCACTTCCAAGAAATAATAATAAAAATGAAAAAGTATATCAAGCCAAAATAGGAGAGTTATTAGAAGAACTACAAAAAGAAAAAGAAGTAGTAGCAAGTGAAATCAGAAAAAGAAGAGATAGATATTTATCTTTAGAACATGACAAAAGTATAGATTTACTTACAAAAGAAATAGACTTGCTACTACCATCTATCCATCTATTAAATAATTATAATTCTTCATATGAAAAAAGTAGTTTAGATATAATATTATATGAATTAGGACATTTCTATAAAACTGACTTAGAAAAAGTAAATAAAGATATAATAAAAGTATTAACAATCTTTTCTACAGTAGGAGTTACTTTAACGGAAGAAGACTTTAATTATAGTTATTATAGTGATAAATATATGAGAAAGATTCTATTACAAAGTACAAGTGAAGAAGAATTAAAAAACCATTTTGAAGAAATATATTGGAAATGTCCTAATATAATAACACATATAACATTAAATCTAAAATATTTATACTATAAAAATAAAAAGAAATTTGATTTATATTATGAAAATAAAGTAAAAGAATTAGAAGATAGAAATATTATTGAAGCATATAAAGAATTATATATTGAAAGAGAACAAAAAGTAAAAAATGATGCTTATCTATTACAAGGTAGTTTTTTAGAAGGAAAACTAAATATAGGTGACTATACATTAGATAAAATAAATAAAGCATATAAATCAGTAATAGAGGACCTTCCATCAGAAAAAATAAATAGCGATATATTAAAGTTATATCATTCATTAATAGAATATAAAAATTACTTAGAATTTAATTATATAATAAATGATATAAAAGAACTATATAAAGAAAGAGATAAATATAAAAATATTTATAACAATAAGAAAAAAGAAATAGATAAGCTAGAAAGAGCACTTTCAAAGACTAATAAAAAAGTTTTAAAATTAATCTCCAAAGGAAAACAAGATAAAATAGATGTATTAAATAGTAAAATAAATATTAATATAAATAATTTAAAAAACCTATATGAAGAATTAGAAAAAAATTATTTTCTAGAAAAAATATCATTACTTGAAGATAGTACAACAATATATGATATTTTGTTATTAGCAATTTCTAATTATAATTACTTAATAGAATTACTAAAGAAAAATGAAAAAGACTTAGAAGAAATAAATAAATTAAATAATTTTATCAATAATCCTCATAACAGTATTTTAAATAACATTTTAATAGAAGAAGAAAAAGATTTAAGTATGTTAATAATGGATAGATATAATTTATTTGGCTTTAATTTAACAAAAGAAAAACTAGAAAAAGATAATATTGAAAATTTAATAAAAGACTTAGAAATAATATTAAATAGTATGGCAATGAATAGAGAAGGAATAACTGAAAATAGAATAAAGTTTATTAAAGAAACACAATATTTAGAATAAATATTTTACAAACAAATACCTTGCATAAGAAAAAGTTATATGCTATACTTAAAGTGTGGTGATAAATAATGAAAAAAGTTTTAAAAATAATAGGAATAATACTAATAGTCATATATGCAGTAGTGGCTATAACACTTACAATATTTCTACTAAATTACAATAAATATAATATAACAGAAATAAATGATAAGTCATTAATAATTGTAAGAGATGAAGAATTAAAACCAGATTTTCAAAAGGGAGATTTAGTAATAGTAAAGAAAAATCAAAATAAAGATATAAAAGTAGGAGATAAAATATTCTTTTATGACAATTATAAAGATATAGTTTCTGTTAATTTAGGAACAGTATTAGAAAAAGAATCAATAACAAAAGAGGAAACTACATATATTATGGATGGAGATTATGCTGTATCTAGTGAATATGTAATAGGAACTGCTAAAACAAGTAAATCTTATAGCAATTTAGGAACAATATTAGGAGTACTAGAATCAAGATTCGGTTTCCTATTTATGATAATATTTCCTATACTTGTATTATTTATATATGAGATATATGCAGTAATAAGAGAATTAAAGAGTTCAAAAGAAGATGAAGAATAAGAGAATATTAATAATACTATCCATAATTTTAGTTTTTATAACAATATATATTATAAGAGATACTTATGGATTGTTTGAAAGTAAAAATACAATGATTATGGATAGCGGTGTAGCAAAGTGGAATGTATTAATAAATGGAACAGATATAAAAAGTGGTGATAATTTTATTGTAGATACTGTAAATATTGATAGTTCAGATAATGTTTTAGGTGGAAAAATAGCTCCTGGAACTAAAGGATATTTTGATATAGTTATAAATCCAACAGATACAGAAACATCAATATTATATAGTATAACTTTTGATTTTAGCCAAGTAGTAGGTAGTATTACTATTGATAAAATAGAAGAACTTACAAGTGGTAATTTAATAAGAACAGGAGAAAATACTTATTCAAAAATAATAACATTAGAAGAAATAGAAAATAAAGTAATAAACACAATTCGTGTTTACATAAAATGGAATAATATTGAGGAAAATAATGAAGAAGACAGTAAAATTGGAACAATAAAGGATAATTTTATTAGTATTCCAGTATCAGTTTCAGTTATTCAATATTTAGGTGAACCAGTGGAAGAATATCAAAATTAATAATAAAGCGGTGATGTAAATGGTAAAGTATATGAACAAAACATTTCAAGTTTTTCTTGATATCTTAGTATTTATAATCACCGTTTTAATTTTTTTTTCATTATATAATTTTATATCAATAAAACTATTACATAAAGAATATCCCAATATATTAGGCTTTACAGCATTTGAAATAGTAAGTGGAAGTATGGAACCAACATTAAATATCAAAGATCTAATAGTAGTTAAAAATACCACAGATATAAAAAAAAATGATATCATAACCTATATAGATAATAAAGATTTTATAACACACAGAGTAATAAAAATTGAAGGCAACACATTAACAACTAAAGGGGATTCAAATAACAGTAATGACGTCAGAATAGATAAAACAAAAATAATAGGGAAAGTAGTATTAATAATACCAAAAGGAGGATTAATAAGAGAAGTATTTACCACTCCTAAAGTAGTAATATCAATAGTAGTAACACTAATATTAATAAGTTTAAGTGTTTCTTATATACCCAAAAATAAAAGAAAACATAAAACAACACTAGATGATAAATTCGAGGATCCAAGTTGTATATTTAAGAAGTAGGTGAGTAATATGTTTGATAGAAGAAAACTATTAAGATCAAATAAACTAACAATAGCCATAATATTACTAGCAGTAATATTAACATTAATACCAATTGCATATTCAAAATTATTTTCTGAAAATGATTCAGATGCAAAAATAGAAACAGCATTCTATATCTTAAATGCCGACTATTACGAAAAAAACATTCATTTAGATAATATAGTGCCTTCAGAAACACCTTATGTATATACCTTCAAAGTATCAAATAATGATGGAACAAATAGAGTAGAAACAAAATTAGAATACACTTTGAAAATAGTTACCACTACTAATTTACCATTATCATATAAATTATATATGAATGAAGATTATAATAATGAAAATAGTACTAATATAATAATAAATGATACAATTGCTAAAACTAGTGAAGATGGAGCTTACTTTAAAACTATGGAAACAAACAAACAAACATTTGGCTTTACTACTGATGAAGAAAATATTTATCATTTAGTAATAACATTTCCTAAAGAATATGATAGTTTTGAATACCAAGATATAGTAGAAGGAATAACAATAAATATTGAATCAAAGCAAATAATAGAAGAAAATGCATAAAATAAAAAACTTATGCAAAAAATGTCGAATTTTTACTTGCAAATAAAAAAAAAGTGTGTTATACTAAAATAGTAATAGTAGGAGAGAAAGTAATTCTCAAATTCTTAATAAAAAGGAGTGTTAAAATGGAAGAAAAAGTTCTTACTAAAGAAGAAAAAGAAAAACTAAAAAAAGAAAGAAACAAAAGAAGAAAATATAGATTGTTGATACTATTACTTTTAATGCTAGGAACTGGAACTATGCTTGCTACATCAACCTACGCATGGTTTACATCAAATAAAAATGTTTCAGTAGAATCATTAAAAGTAAATATTGAAGCTAAAAATGGTATTCAAATATCTGCTGATGGAACAAAATGGAAATCAATAGTTCAAAAAGCAGATTTAGTTGGAGCACGTAAAGGCAATTATGTTGCTGCTGTTAACCAGATACCAGAATCATTAGAACCAGTATCAACAGCAGGAGTACCAGATACAAATGGATATTTACCAATGTATTATGGAGTAGTAGAAACATCAACTTCTAGTGCTAATAATGGTGAATACATTTTAACTGCTACTAAGACTACTGAAATAGATAATAATATTAGAACTGGTGCTGAAGCAGATACGGCAAAGTTTATTGCATTTGATTTATTCTTTAAAGTTAATGCAGATACAAAAGTATACTTACAAGCTGGGTCTGGAGTATTAAATGATGATGCAGCAGATAATGGAATTAAGAATGCTTCAAGAATAGCTTTTGTAAATCTTGGAAATACAGCAGATGGTTCAGAATTGTCTTCAATTCAAGGATTAAATGCTGGAACAAGTTCTACAGTTACAATATGGGAACCAAACTATGATATTCATACAGCAGCAGGTGTAGCAAATGCTAACGACGTTTATGGTATTCCTACAACACAGGCAAATGGAGAATTAATACCATATTCTGGAATAATAGCTCCAGTAGCAGCAAGTGACGATATTTTATTAGGAGAGGCAACACAGACAAAAGATTCTACTAAATTTAAAACCGTAACACCAGGAAAGGCAACAACAGCAGCTTTTGATACAAATGTTGAGCTATTTACATTAAGTAAAGGAATTACAAAAATAAGAATATATATGTGGGTTGAAGGACAAGATGTTGACTGTGAAAACAATGCTTCAGGTGGAAATATTTCATTTGACCTAAAGATTAGCACAACAGCTCCAGGTGCATAAATAAAATAGACAAATACATATAAGGAAGTTAAATAACTTCCTTTTAATTTGCTTAAATATCTTTTAAAAAACCAAAAAAAGTAATATAATAAAGTAAAGAGGTGAAAAAGTGAAATTAAAAAAAATATTAAATAATATTGAATATGAATTAATAAAAGGAAGTTTAGATATAAATATAACGGATTTATGTTATGATTCAAGAAAAGTTACAAAAGACTGTGCTTTCATATGTTTAGAGGGTACTCAAGTAGATGGACATGACTTTATAGATACCGCTATCAAAAAAGGAGCAAGCACTATCTTTATTGAAAAAGATATTGAAGTATCACAGCCAGTTACAGTAATAAAATTATCAAATACTAGAAAGGATTTATCATTACTTTCAATAAACTATTTTGATAATCCCGCTAGTAAATTAACAATGATTGGAATAACAGGAACAAAAGGAAAAACAACTACATCATGGATGATAAAAAACATTTTAGAAGAAGAAGGAAAAAAAGTTGGAGTAATAGGAACAATGGGGGTATTTATTGGAAATAATCATTACGAAACAATAAATACAACACCAGAGAGTTATGAAATACAAAAATATCTAAAAGAAATGTTAAAACAAAAAGTAGAATATGCCATAATGGAAGTATCATCGCAAGCACTAAAAGTAGGAAGAGTAGAAGGTATGACTTTTGATTATGGAATATTTACCAATTTAACAAAAGACCATATAGGTGAAGGCGAACATGAAAATATGGAAGATTATATTTATAGTAAGAGCCTATTATTTCAAAAGAGTAAACACGGAATATTAAATATAGATGATAAACACTATCAAGATATGACAAAAAATAATACTTGTGATATACATACATTTGGAAAAAACAAAGAAGCAGATTTAATAATAAATAATATAAAACTATTAAGAAAAGAACACTTCATAGGATTAGAACTACATACAAAAGGTTTAATTGAAGATACATTCCTAGTAAATACACCAGGAGAATTCTCAGCATACAATGCAATTAGTGCTATTTTAACAACAAAATTAATAGGATGTAAATTAGAAAGCATAAAAAAAGCCCTATCCAAAGTAGCAGTAAAAGGAAGAGTAGAAATAATACCAGTATCAAGTAAATATAGTGTTATCATAGATTATGCCCACAATGGTATATCAATGACAAATATTTTAAATACGATGAGAGAATATCATCCAAAAAGAATAGTAAGCCTATTTGGATGTGGGGGAAATAGAAGTAAAACTCGTCGATATGACATGGGAGAAATATCTGGAAGACTATCAGATTTTACAATAATAACTGAAGATAATTCTAGATATGAAGACATAAATGATATAATGAATGATATAGAGATAGGACTAAAAAAAGCAAATGGAAAATACATTAAAATAGAAGATAGAAAAGAAGCAATAAAATATGCAATAGAAAATGCCAAAGAAGGAGACATAATACTTTTACTTGGAAAAGGACATGAAACATATAGAGAAAAAAATGGAGTAAGAGAACATTTTGATGAAAGAGAAGTAATAAAAGAAATAATAAATAACAGATAAATATTTACAATTAAAATAATATCTGCTAATATATAAATAAAGAAAAGGAGAGATAAAAATGTTACCATTTAAAAGAGCAAACATCTTATTACCAAAAGATGTAGACATGACCAAATGGTCAGTAGTAGCTTGTGATCAATACACAAGCGAGCCAGAATATTGGAAGGAAGTAGAAAATATTGTTGAAGATAATCCATCAACATTAAATTTAATCTTACCAGAATTATATCTTGAAGAAGAAAATGTTGAAGAAAGAATTAAAAAGATAAATGAGACAATGAAAGAATATTTAGAAAAAGATGTATTTGAAGAATATCCAAATACAATGATTTATCTAGAAAGAAAACAAAGTAATGGAAAAATAAGAGAAGGACTAATAGGTATGGTGGACTTAGAGGACTACTCATATGAAAAAGGATCACAAACATTAATAAGAGCAACAGAAAAAACAGTAATAGAAAGAATACCACCTAGATTAAAAGTAAGAGAAAATGCTATATTAGAATTACCTCATATAATGATTCTAATAGATGATGAAAAAAAGAAAGTAATAGAAAGTCTAAAGAATAAAGTAGAAGAAAAAGACATAGTTTATGACTTTGACCTAATGGAAAATGGAGGACATATTAAAGGGTATAAACTAAGTGATAAAACAATAGATGAAGTAGAAGAAGGACTAATATCTTTAATGGATAAAGATTATTTTGAAAAGAAATATAATGTAAAAGATAAGGGAATTCTATTATTTGCTATGGGAGATGGAAATCATTCATTAGCTACTGCTAAAGCTAATTATGAAAACCTAAAAAAGACAATGACTGAAGAAGAATACTTAAATAATCCAGCAAGATATGCATTAGTAGAAATAGTAAACTTACATAGTGAAGCATTAGAATTTGAACCAATTCATCGTGTAATATTTAATACAGATGTTAATAAATTAGTAGAAGAGTTATATAAATATTATGATATAAATGAGGAAGGAAATGGAGAATATTTTGAATTAGTAACAAAAGATATAGATAAAAAATTATATATATCAAATCCAAAATCAAACATTTCTGTAGGATCAATTCAAATATTCCTAGATGAATATTTGAAAGAAAATCAAGGAAAAATAGACTATATCCATGGAGATGAAACAGCAAGAGGAATGGGAAAAGAAGAAAATAATGTTGCAATATTATTTGAGGCAATGCCAAAAGAAGAATTGTTTAGAACAGTAATATTAGATGGGGCATTACCAAGAAAAACATTTTCAATGGGACATAGCTATGATAAAAGATTTTACTTAGAATCAAGAAAAATAAAATAAAATTAACCAAAATAGAAAATGTTATATAATAATTAACTATTTAGTTTTTCATATAATAGGAACTTAACTTTTAATGATTATATAACCCTAAAAGCGAAACTACAATTTCGCTTTTAAAATTGTCTAATTAATTATTTTTCTTCTTTATAAATAAGGTAAATTATAATTTATTTGAGCATAATTGAAATTACATTTTGAACAAACAATATATGGTAGATTACATTCGTATACTTATTCAACTAAAGTTTTATAATAATCATTATTAGTATCTTCAATATAATAGAAATAGCAATTATCTCTACATTTTTATATTGATTTTAATATTTTCACTAAGATTAATATTTATAATAATTCTTTGACTTAAGTTCAAGTGTTTCCACATTTTAAAAATATTTTTTCAGTTAAGGGTAAAACGGCAATATATATTATATAACTTTTCTATTGCTTTGCAAGTTTGCTGATTGAAATGTAAATTCTACTGGTGCATTTAAAAAATATTCGAATGCAAAAAAATGTCGGAATTTAAAAATAGACTTTTATTGTTAAAAATGATAAAATTAAATTACGAAAAAAGTCCGCAAACGGAAAAAAATCGGAATGGAGGAATTTATATGGAAATAAAAAGAGATTATTATTTAAATAAACTCATTAGTAAACAAAATAATGGTTTAATTAAAATTGTAACTGGAATTAGAAGATGTGGGAAGTCGTATTTACTTGATCCTATGTTTAAAAATTATTTATTGTCTAATGGAGTAAAAGAAGATCACATTATTAAAATAGATTTAGATATAAGAGAAAAAGATGATAAGAAAAAATTAGAAATAGATTTTATTGTTAATAAAAGGTATGATAGATATTATATTTAATCAGCTTTAAATATAGATAGCGATGATAAAAAAATACAAGAATTACGACCTTTGTTAAATGTAAATGATTTTTTCAAAAAAATAATTGTCGTAAATAGGGATATACCAAAGTACAAAAATGAAAATGGAATATTAATAATTGGTATATATGACTTTTTATTAAATAAAGATAGTTTAGAATATTAAAATAACAAGTAAGCTAAGATAGAAATAGCAATTATCACTACATTTTTATATTGACTTTAATATTTTAACTAAGATTAAATTTTAAATAAAAAATTAACAAAATATGTTAATTTTTTATAATTATATGCTATACTTATATTAGGAGATGAAAAAATGAAAAAAATAAATACTATAGGGGTAATAATAGGAATAATAGCTTTTTTAATCGCAGGTTATATAGTAGCAGATAAAATACTTCAAAAAGAAAAACCAAAGACAATAAATAAAGAAGAAGAATTACAAGAAATAAATAGCAAATTAAAAGAAGTAGGTTCTCCATTAGGATGGCTTATTATTAAAGAAGGAATAGAAAATCAAACAGAAGATGGAAAATATACAATAAAATATAATGAAGACTATTTAGAAAAATATGAAAATAGACAATTGTTTACAATGGAATATATCTTAAGTTATAATGATAATCAAGATAAGTTTATAGTATTATCAGCAGGAGATAATAGTAAAGTAGAAGATTTACCAACTAGTGACTTTACATTAGCATACTTAGACTATAAAACATTTAATAAATATTATAAAGAATTATTTGGTGAAGATTTTAATATAGATAAATCAAAAAAAGGAAATACAAAATATGATAAAGAATATGTCTACTACGACAATAGAAAACCAGGTAGTAATGGAATATATGTATCTATGATAACAAGTGATTCAGTTGAATATAAAGATAAATATTTAGTAGCAGATATAAAGATAACATATAGTACTAGATTAGCGGATATATTAGGAGTAGAAACTAGTACAGGTATAATAAAATATACTAAAGATAGTAATAATAATATAATATTAAAATCATTTATAATAGAGAAGTAATTCTCTTTTTTCTTTTGTCCTTACATACTATAGTTTTTCTGTAGTATTATAATAAGTTAGTTATTTGACCTTTATACTAAAGAACAACAAAGAAGTGTAAAAATATATAATAGAAATCAAGTTTTTAGATTTAAAAGAAAGTATAAAACAAGTAATCTAGGTGGACTTAATTATAGATTTATACCACTTCCTAAATCAACTTCATAAAAATAGTTAATAAAAAGCAGTTATAAATGTTATAATAGTATTGGATGTAATAGTTATGAATTAAATGGAATTTTAAGTAGAGATAATTACTATCTCCTCCTATTAATTAATACAAAAGTAAAGGACAGTGAATAAATAAAAGTAAATAAATTGCAAACAATTACTAATCTTTTTGAGGGTAACGAAATAAGAAGTATATGGGATAGTGAAAAAGAAGATTATTTCTTTAGTGTAGTAGATGTTATTGGTGCATTAACAGATAATGACTATTAAAAAGCGAGAAACTATTGGAAATGGTTAA
>CAMFBT010000002.1 GCA_945948625.1 uncultured Mycoplasmatota bacterium
TACTATCAGGAAAATCATCTATACCAGAAAAATTCTTTTTTTCCATATCAATATTGCTAAATGATTTAATTAATATTAACTTATCATTTTTAGTTATAATCTTACCACTATATGTACTATCATTAAGTAATAAATTAAGTATACTATCAGGAAGCTTATTTAAATAATTAATAGAATTCTCTTTATCATTAGAAATATTCTCTAAAGTACTATTAAATAACTTTTTATCTTCTTCACTTATATTAGAACTATTAATTTTATAAATAATATCATTATCTATTTTAATATCAAGAATATCACTAATAGAAGAAATATTACCAGTCAAATCTTCCTCAAGAGATTTCATATTATCAGTATTAATAGTAATACCTTTAGAAATTTCATCAGTCAAATCAGACAATTTATTAGGAGAAATTAAAGATAATATTGAAGATAAAGCCGCTAATATAATTGCAATAAATATAAGTACTCTAAAATCTTTCAAACTATATATCAATTTTTTAATAGAACCAATAAAATCCTTAGGTTTTTCTACACCTTTCATAGGACCATGATTCTTCGGAGAACTAGATACATTTTTCTGATTATTACTAGACATTTTCTAACTCCTCCTTTGATAATTGTGATAACGCAATTTCTTTATAAACCTTACATTTCTTCATTAATTCTTTATGAGTACCCATACCAACACACTTACCATTATCTAAAACTATTATCTTATCAGCATTAAGTATTGTTCCTATTCTTTGAGCAACTATTAAAATTGTAGAATCACCTGTATATTCTTTTAACTCTTTTCTTAATGTACTATCAGTTTTATAATCCAAAGCACTAAATGAATCATCAAATATATATATTTCTGGATCCCTAGCAATAGTTCTAGCTATTGATAATCTTTGCTTTTGACCACCACTTACATTAGTACCACCTTGAGCCATATGTGATTTTTCTTTATTTTCTAATTTTGATATAAATTCATATGACTGTGATACCTTAATAGCATCTTTTACTCTTTCTTTAGATGGCTTACCATGTTTATTTTTACCCAAAGTTATATTTGATAATATAGTACCAGAAAACATAACAGCCTTCTGTGGTACATAACCTATTATATTATTTAAATATTCAAAACTATAATCCTTAACATTAATACCATTTATTAAAATTTCACCATCAGTAGCATCATAAAATCTAGGTATTAAATTAATTAAAGTAGATTTACCACTACCAGTAGAACCAATAAATGCAATAGTCTCTCCTTCTTTAGCAGAAAAAGAAATATCTTTAAGCAAATATTCATCAGCATCCGGATACTTAAATGAAACATTTTTAAATTCAATAGTCCCTTTCAATCCATTATTATTTTTAGTAACAAATCCAGATTTTACAGTTACTCTAGTATCCAATACCTCATTAATTCTTTTAGCGGACACACTAGCCCTAGGTAACATCATAAATATCATAGCAAGCATCAAAAATGACATAATAACTTGCATAGCATAAGATGAAAAAACAATCATATTACCAAATAAAACAATCTTATCACCCATATTTGCTTCATTAATTAAAATAGCACCTATAAAATATATTCCAAGTGTTAAAAAATACATAACAATATTCATAACAGGATTCAAAAAATTAAATACAGTCTGATTAAAAGTTTGTTGATTAGTTAATTTAGTATTAACTTTTTCAAACTTATCTTCTTGATATTGTTCAGCATTAAATGCTCTAACTACTCTTATACCTGATAGATTTTCTCTAATAACCATGTTTACTTTATCAATTAACTCTTGTACAATTTTAAACTTAGGCATAACAATAAACATAATTGTAAAAATAGTAATTAACAAAATAAGAACAGCTGCTCCCGTTAATATACTCCACTCTACACTTTTATCTAATATTTTAGTAATAGCCCATACTGCAGTAACAGGAGCCTTAATAATTAGAGTAAGACCCATAGCTATAAGAAATTCAATTTGAGTTATGTCATTAGTAGTCCTAGTAATTAAACTACTAGGAGAAAATTTCTTTACTTCTTCAGTACTTATTTCCTCTACTTTTTTAAATATTTTTCTTCTTGTACGATAAGAAAAAGAAGATGCAATAGTAGAAGTAAAGTATCCTACTATAAAAGCAGATATTAAACTACCAAAAGCACAAAGAAGCATATAAGAACCCTCTCTTAATATATCCTTAATAGCAGCTCCTTTAGTCTGAACAAGCTGTGTAACATTTGACATATAGTCAGGTATCCTAAGTTCTAACCAAACCTGAAACACTATTAAAATAGCACTTATTAAAACATAAAACCAATCTCTCTTATTCAAATTTTTTAATAATTTTAGCATATAAACCTCCACAAAACTATTTTATGCACTTCTTTTATTTATTACGTCTTAAATTATAACATTTCAAAATATTAATGTCAATTATATAACATAATTTCCCATAAGTACTAAAAGAAGAATAGTTATACTACTCTTCCATAAACATTTAACCCATCAACTTTTTCTATTTTAACATTTACAATACTATTATTTTCCACTTTATCATAAATAATTACCGGTATAAAATTAGAAGTATGTACTAATATAGTACCATTACTATGTATTTCAACTACACCATCATATATTTTACCTATCTTACTAACATAAAAATCATGTTCATAATTATTAGATAAATCTAATATAGTATGTACCCTTTTCTTCTTAACTTGAGAATCAACTTGTCCTTGCATTGAAGCAGCTACTGTACCCTTTCTTTTAGAATAAGGAAAAGTATGTATCTTTGTAAATCCTATTTCTTTTAATGTTGAAATAGTCTCCTCAAATTCCATATTCTCTTCATTAGGAAAACCAATAATCAAATCAGTAGTAAGAGATATATCATCTATTTCCTTTAATTCATCTACCATAGATAAAAATTCACTTTTCGTATATCTTCTATTCATAAGTTTAAGTATTTTATCACTACCAGATTGAATAGGTATATGTAAATGTTTAGCCATTACTTTATTATCTTTTAATAGTTTTTTTATTCCAGGAGTTATTTCATTTATCTCAATTGAAGATAACCTTATTCTATAAATATTAGGTATTTCTACTAATCTATATAATAATTTCTCAAGACTAGTATTAATATCAACTCCATATCTACCAGTATGAATACCAGTAAGTACTATTTCCTTATATCCCTTTTCTACTAAAGATGTAACTTCATTTACAACATCATCAAATGCCTTACTTCTTACTCTTCCCCTTACATAAGGTATAATACAATATGAACAAAAAGCATTACATCCATCTTCTATTTTAACAAAAGCTCTAGTATGATTTTCAAACTTACTAATTTCCATTTTTTCAAAAGTAACATTAGTTAAATCATAAATAATCTTTTTCTTTTTTCTTTCTTTAATATAATTTTCAATAATTTCTACTATCTTAGACTTATCCTTATTACCAATAACAATATCAGCTTCTATTTCATCAGCATTAACCTGGCTGTAGCAGCCCATTACCACTATAATTGCATTGTTATTATTATTCCTTGCTCTATTTATCATCTTTCTAGACTTTTTATCACTCTCATTAGTAACAGAACAAGTATTAATTATATAAATATCAGCTTTATCTTCAAAATCAACTATTTCATAATTATTATCTTTAAGTAAATTAGTAACAAATTCAGATTCATAAATATTAACTTTACACCCTAAAGAACATATTCCTACTTTCATACTACTTCCCTCTTTCTTCTCTAGTATTTTACCATAAACAAAAGAATAAAGAAAGATATTTTTTTAATATAAAAAGTAAAAGTAACAGTTACCTGCTACTCTTTATCTTTTAACAAAATACTCATCATACCACTTTAAAAAACTATACACAGCCCATATCTTTCTATAATTATCTTTTTTTCTATCTTTATGTTCATCTAATATCTTTAATAAATATTCATTATTAAATAATTCTTTAGATATATCAGTATTAAAAGTATTCTTAATTTCTTTATAGAAGTCATCTTCCCTTATCCATTCTCTAATAGGAACAGGAAAACCTAACTTTTTCTTTTTATAAGCATCATTTGGAATTACCCTTTTAGCAGCATTTCTTAAAGCAACTTTAGTAACACCATCAGATACCTTATATTTTCTAGGTAATAATGAAGACACTTTAAAAACATCTATATCAGTAAATGGTACTCTAGATTCAATAGAATGTGCCATAGTCATCTTATCAACAATATTTAAAATATTATTACTAAGCCAATATCTAATATCAATAGCAAGCATTTTATTTAATTTATCATATTCACTATATTCATTATAAACATCCTTAACAATATCTTTATTATTAATATAATCATTACTATTTAATACATCAGAAAGTTCATCATCATAATATGTTCTATTAATACTAACATAAGATTCTTCAAGTGACTTTCCCCTTCTTATAATATATCTAGTAATCTTATTCTTAGGAAGAATATTACATATACTAGCCATAGCCTTTCTTATAAATAAAGGAAGTTTAGTATAAAAATTATCATCATAACTATTGTACCCACCAAAGAACTCATCAGCACCTTCACCAGATAAAACAACCTTTACATCCTTACTAGCAAGTCTTGACAAAAAATATACCGCAATAGCACAACCGTCAGCAGTAGGCTCATCCATATGATAATAAACATCAGGTATTGCTTTCATATACTCTTCTTTAGATATCTTTTCACTAATATTCTTTATATTTAATTTATCTGTTAAATCTTTGGCATAATCTATCTCGCTATATTTAGCCAAATCAAAACCTATTGTATAAGTTTTATCTGGCTTTGCCAAACTTACCAAATAAGAAGAATCAACACCACTAGAAAGAAAAGAACCAACTTCTACATCACTTATTAAATGATGTTTAACAGACTCATCCATTACCCTTGATATTTCATCAACCATAGTATCAAAACTTTCATTAGTAGTACCAAATTCTACTTTATAATATCTCTCTATATTAATTTTCTTATTTTTAACATCAATAGTCATAGAATGTCCACCAGGTAAACGATAAACATTCTTAAAGAAAGTTTCATCAGTAGGAGTAAAACTAAAAGTTAAATATGGACCTAATAGTTTTTTATTCAATTCTTTAACAAACTTAGGATGAACTAAAAAACTCTTAATTTCAGAACCAAATAATATAACATCATCATTTTGATAATAATATAAAGGTTTTATTCCAAAATGATCTCTTGATATAAATATTTCATTTTTATTTTTATCATAAATAGCATAGGCAAACATACCCCTTAATTTCTTAGGAAGATCATGTCCCCACTTTTCATATCCATGTAAAATTACTTCAGTATCAGATTCAGTTTGAAACTCATACTCTGATAATTCTTTTTTTAATTCTTTATAATTATATACTTCTCCATTATATATAATAAGTATACTTTTATCCTTATTATATATAGGTTGATTACCACCAGCTAAATCAATTATAGATAATCTTCTTTGTCCTAAAGCAACATCTTTATCCACATATATACCTTCAGCATCTGGACCACGATGAATAATTTTATCATTCATATCTCTAATTAATTTTTCTTTATTTTTATCTTTACTTACTATTCCATTTATTCCGCACATATATTTACATCACCTATATTTAGTATAGCACAAAAAAAGAAAAGTAAAAATGTTTTTACTCTTCCTTTACACATTTAACTAGCAATATTTACTTACTTCTATAATACTTACATATATCTTTTAACTCACAACAATCACATTCTGGATTTCTACTTTTACACTTATATCTACCAAATAAAACTAGTTGATGATGAATCTTATTTAACCTATCTTTTGGAAATATCTTTATAAGTTTCTTTTCCACCTCAAGAACATCATCTTTTTCTTTAGCAAGACCTAATCTTTTACTTACTCTATTTACATGAGTATCAACCGCTAATAAAGGTTCATTATAAATAACCGACAGAAAAACATTAACTGTTTTTCTTCCAACCCCAGGTAAACTACTTAAATATTCCCTATCATTAGGTATAATATTTATATTGTCATTAAGTAATTTAGTAGCTATTTCCTTTATAAAAATACTCTTCTTTTTATAAGTACCAATAGGCTTAATAATTCTTTCAATATCATTAACATCAGCATTACTAATTTTATCTAAAGAATCATATTTTTTAAATAACTCCTTATTTACCATATTAACTCTTTTATCAGTAGTTTGAGCACTCATAACAATAGCTAAAAGAAGCTCATAATCTTTACTATAATTAAGTTCACACTTAGGATAAGGATATAAATAATCCAAATAATCTATAATCTTATTAATCATCATTAAGCCAATCATAGTAAAAAACTTCTTTTTCTTCTTTCTTACTTTCTCTCATTCTATCTTTTGAAGCAATTATATCTTGTTTCGTTTTATATCCTTTTTTCCTCCATGTATATAATACAGTTTCAATATATCTCAAACTAGTAGCACCATTATAAATAGCCTCTTTCAAAGCTTCCAAAATAAGTTCATGAGAAAAATTATCATCTACCCATCCCTTTATAACTTGACATTCCATTGGAGATATAGTTCTACCAAATTCACTTTCAAATACTGAAAATAAATCACTATTATCAAGATTTTTATTTTCATTCTTCTTATCCACAATCAAACCCATTATTTTACTATATAACAAATCTAAAGAAATAAATTCAGCACTCTTACCATCACTATTTTTTTCCACAGTAATAGATATAATCTTTTTTTCATTTAAACTATTAAGTAACTCCATTACCTTATATTTATCCATACCCAAACTATTAGATATAGATTCTGGATCATATACCACTTTATCACCTTCATCAATAACAAATATTAGTATAATAAGTTCTTCAGCAGTAATACCAAGTCTTAAATAATAATTAAATAAAAATCTAGGTAATACAATTGGTTTCATTCTAAGTACATTTTCTAGTCCTTCCATCAAATACCTCCCACAGTAATATCAAAGACAAATTCTCCATTATTAATATTATAATACTTATAAATTAATTTATCTTTATCATTTATTTTTTCTTCATAATAAATATTTCCTCTTCTATATACAATATCCAAATCACTATCATATATATCTGAAATATTAACACTATTTATTTTATCATAATTCAAATCCATTACAACAATTTCTTTATCATTCTTAACTATATAATAATTATTACTTTTATTAACATAATTAATATTTTTAATATTACTATTATTATAAACATCATCAAATAATTTTTTATTATAATCCTCATTTCTCATTACCGGATAAATTATACTAATGAATACTAAGATCAAAATAAATAATATTATACCAACTAAATATAATATTTTCCTTTTCATCTTAAACACCTCACTCTTATAATTTATTTAATTATACTATGTTTTTTCCTTTTTGTGAATAGTTTTTCCCCTTATTTTATATGATGACACTTCATAATCATTATCTTTTAAAGTAAGAGTAGTATAACTATATTCATCAATAGTATAAGAATCAATCCATACATTAGATAACATATACATAAATCTATAATTAAAACTAGAATAAGCATCATAAAACAATACACTAATATTATTATTTAAAGTAATATAAAAATCATCATCTATTTTATATAAATAAATAAAATCACAATCACTATAATTATCCCTATCTAATTCTTTTTTATAAATACAAAACTTTTTATCATCAAATAATATTTCAATTTTATCATTGACATTAAAAATAATATTATTAATATTTATACTAGAAATACTATTCATATCAATTAAATAATCATAATAAATATCACTGTTTTTATTATCTAATATAATCAAATAAAAAACATCATCTTTATTTATAAGTAATTCAGTATCATTACCAATTTTAATAAACCTAATAGAATTATTATCTAAATAATTATAATCTTCTATCTCTTTCCTATATTCACAAGATACTAAAAATAATAAACTCATCATCAAATAAACATATTTCATACTAACTAATATGTAATACAAAAAGAAAAAAGACATAAGTCTTAATTCATATAATTATTTAATATATAATTCTTTATCTCATCATATTCATTATTTATTTTATTATCCAATATTTTTTTCTCAACATCATCAATAATATCTTTAATATAATTATCAGGTTTTCTATTTAATATTTTAATAATATCATTACCATTTACAACAATATCACTTCTGTTAATAATAGGAAGCTTACTATACATTTTATTTAATTTTCTCTTAGATAATCCTTTAATATCACAATATACAGTACATAAATACAAACCATATTTATATAAAAGATAATTATCTATTTTATCATATTCCAATAATTTCCTTAATTTTTTCATTTGTTCCTTTTCAATCTTAGTAAAAGGATAAATATCATCAACCTCTAACTGCGTCCATATACCTATTAAATCAGTACATAAAATAATATTATTTAATTTACTTATTTCTAATATATTAGTTAAATTAAGATCAATAATTAGTTTTTTACCCCTTTCCTTATTTTTTGAAGAAAAAATTTTATCTAACTCTTCCTTTTTTCTTTCAAAAGAAAGATTTTTAAGCAAATAACCATATTTATACAAATAATGATAAGTTTTACTTTCAATATCAAAATCAAGTATTGTAGCAAATCTAATACATCTAAGTATTCTAAGTGAATCTTCTTTAATTCTATATCTAGGATTTCCTACAGTTCTAAGTATTCTATTATCAAGATCACTTCTTACTCCCAATATATCTAGTACTTCCCCACTTCTATCAATACAAAAAGTATTAATAGTAAAATCCCTTCTAAGTAAATCTTTTTTTATATCTTTAATATATTTAATCTTTACTGGTTTACGATTATCCTCATATTTTATTTCTTTTCTAAAAGTAGTAACATCAAATTTATATCCTTTATATAAAATTACAACACTACCATACTGCATATCAGAAACACAAACATTATCAAATAAATTTAATATATCTTTAGGTGTAGCACTAGTACATATATCAATATCATTACTCTTTTTACCAAGTAATACATCCCTAGTATAACCACCAACAATATAAGCCATATAACCATTATCATTAAATATTTTTAATATTTCCTTTGCTTTATCTTCCATAATACCTCTCTATAAATATTATAGCAAAAGAACAAAAAAATGCAAAGTAACTAACAATTACTTTACACTTTATTATTATTTAACAATAAAATTAATAATACTACTTATATCAACTTTTGAAATATGTATAAGTATCGCTGCCATAGCTAAAAAAGGTCCGAATGGAATCAAACTATCTTTTCTACTAAAAAGTAGATATATAGCAACAGGAAAAGCTATAAAAGTAGCTAAAAATATATCACATATTGATAAAGGAAATCCTATAACAATTCCAAAGAGAAACATCAGTTTAATATCTCCTCCACCCATACTTTCCTTTTTAAACATTTTATCACCAATCATCTTAATACCATACATAGTAATAAAAGCAAGTATTCCAGACAATATTTTATTTACAGTAAATTCAAGTCCAAAAAACACAAGTTCAAATAAAATAATCAATATACAAGCTACCGCTATTACTTCATCTAAAATTATCATATATTCAATATCACTAACAATTATAGTTATAAGTGATGAAATAAATATTAAACTAATAACAAGTTCATAACTAAATCCAAAAGAATGATATGCAGTACAATATAAAGCACCAGTAACAATTTCCACAATCAAATAACTAATAGGTATTCTAGTATTACAACAATTACTTTTACCTTTCTGTATAATATAAGATAATATTGGTATTAATTCATACCACTTTAACTTATGCTGACAATTATGACAATGACTACTTGGATATATTATAGATTCATTATTTGATAAACGAACTGCTAACACATTTAAAAAACTCCCCATAATACTACCAAATATGAAAATTATTACATAAATATATATTTCCATATAAGCACCTACAATATATTATTATAAATACTAAACATAGGTATAAATATAGACATAAGTATTACACCAACAATAATAGCAAGAATAATAATCATAACTGGTTCTATTAAGCTTTTTAATCTCTGTACTAAATTCTTCTGTTCATCTTCATAATAATTAGCAACATTTTCCATCATAGGTCCAAGTCTACCAGTTTTTTCACCAGTTAGAAGCATTTCATAGGCAATTCTAGGAAAAGCCCATTTATTTTCAAATGCTTTAGAAAGACCTACTCCAGTACTTAAATTAGTAACTGCTTCTTTAATAATATCCTTATATATTTCATTATTAGTAATTTTTCCAAGCATCTCAATACTATCAGTAATAAATACATCATGTTTAATTAAAGAAGAAAATGTTTTAGTAAACATAATAACTTCATTATAAATTATTACATCTTTTATTACAGGAATATGCATAACCAAATATTGAACAATGTATCTAAACTTTTTAATATTTTTATACATAGCAATTATTATAATAATAATAGCAGCTAAAGCTAAAACCATTTTAATAATATGCTTCCTTACAAAATTACTTAAATTAATTAAGAAAACAGTTATACCAGGTAATTTAGCACCCAATTGATCAAAAATATCTACAAACTGAGGAACTACAAATAAAAGCAAAAAAGTAAGAACAATAATTGAAATAACTAATACAACACTAGGATAAGTAAGCGCAGATATTATTTGTTTTCTATTAGAATCAGCAGTCTTATAATAAGCAGCCATATCATCTAATGTCTCAGTTAAATTACCAGTAAGTTCTGAAGCCTTTAACATATTAATTAACAATTTAGGAAAAACATTTCCCTGTCTAGCTAATGCTTCACTAAAATTTGCTCCTGTATTAAGTTCATAATTAATTCTATTAAATAAATCCTTTTTCTTTTTACTCTTAGTTTGATTCTCCAATATTACTATTGAATCCGCTAAAGGAATACCAGACTTAATATATGTAGAAAGCTGTGTTAAAAGAAAATTTAAATCCTTATAACTCATTTCATTAGAAAAAGTTAAAGCACTACCAAATTTACTTATTTTAGTAGGTTTAATTTCTGCTATTTTATATCCTTGAGCATTTAAAAAAGATTCAACATCTACTTTTCTAAATGCATCAAAGTATCCTTTAATTTGTTTACCATTTTTATCAAACACAATGTATTTATATCTAATTTTCTCTTTAGTGACTACTGCTGATGCAGAAACAGATTGACTAGATACAAATGTTGTCCCACTAGGATTCTTATTTGTTCCCATATTAACATTTCCATTATTCACAGAATTATTATTCATAATATACCTCACTTACTCTATTATCATAAATATTATATCATAACTTTAATAGTTTTTTAACATTTTTTTAATAATTTCATATATTATTTTAGAAAGGAGTATTATTTATATGTATGGTAACTATCTAAATGGTCCACTTATGATGCCAAATATGTCATATGGTCCAATTATGAATAATGGAATGAGAATGGCATCAAGTATCCCTTATATGGCAAGACAATCTTCACTAGGAAATGGACTACGTTCACTACTAGGAATAGGAGGATCTAGTACTGGAGCAGCTCGTGGTATACTAGGAGCAACTCGTGGTATAAACTGGTCAACACTTCTTGGAAATGCATCAAAAACATTAGGAGTAGTTAACCAAGCAATACCAATAGTAAAAGAAGTAAGACCAATGATAAACAATATGAAATCAATGCTAAAAGTAGCATCTATTTTCAAAGATGAAACCGATACAAATACTAATACAAATAGTAACACAAAAAATACCACTACTAGTAGTAGTGATACAATTGAAAATAATAACTATAAAAATGATACTTATAACCATAATGAACCAAATTTCTTTATATAAGAAATTTTTTTATTTAATTACTTTTATATTAAATTTATTATAAATTAGTTTTATTATAAAGTAACTTACACTTGTATATAAAACTGTCATAATCAAACTATGAGTAAGAATATCACCTAATAATACAAAACCATATATACTTCCAGAAGCAATATTAAGAATTAAAAAAGTTAAAACATGATATACAATAATACAACTAAAACTTAAAACATTAGCCATAAAAATATTATTAGGTAAAAAATTATTTAAAAACTTAATAAACAAAGCAATAACAAAAAACAAAACTAAATTAATAAGAAAAGTAGAAGTATATAGCACATCAAATAATATTCCAAATATTATTATTAATATAAAATATTTTTTATCATTAGAAAAATAAGGATATATAACAACAAAAGAAATAATTATATATATTGTACTAAAATAACTAACATAACCAAAAGTACTAGAAAAAACATTTGACATAAAATTATCTAGCAAAAAAGAAATAATCAAATAAATAATACTTATTATCATTTATTATCACTCTTTCTTTTTAAAATACTAACATAATTAATATCACTAAAATCCGCAGATGGCTTAACCTTTATAACTTTAGCTAAATCATAAGAATCTGTCGTAATTTCGCTTACAGTACCTATTAAAATTCCTGATGGAAATATACCACCTAAACCAGAAGTATATACTTTATCACCAATATTTACATCTTTAGTATTACTTATACCTTCTAATTCCAAAACATTATCATTATAATTATATCCATTAATTAAACCATATAAATTAGTATCACCATTACTAATATGTACAGATATCTTATTATTAGTATCACTAGTAGTTATTAATTTTACATCAGATGTAAATGTTGTAGTATTAATTACCCTACCAATTAATCCTTTTGAAGTAATAACAACCATATCCTTTTCAACACCATTATAACTTCCCTTATCAATAGTAATTTTATTATACCAATAACCAACATTTCTACTTATAACAGAGGCATTTAAATACTCATAATCAGTTAAAGAATAATCAATATTAAGTTCATCTTTAAGAGCCTCAAGTTGTCTTCTTAATTCAATATTCTCTGTCTCAATAGATAAAATTCTATCCATTGAAGTTTCTAATATATCATTATCTTTTTTTACATTCTTTAACTCATTATAATCACTTATTTTATTTTTAACATAATCAAATGGATAAACAACTATTTTTTCCACATATATTAAAGTATCCTTAAAGAAAGATTCAACTTTATTTAATTCTCTTTCTTTTTTTAATGATACCGAAAAAATGACAAATAAAACAATTATCAATACTATCACAATTAATAATACATACTTTTTAGGAATACCTTTTTTCTTTTGTCCAAACATATTATATCACTTTCCTATCACTCTTATTATATAATATTTTTTAATAAATTAAAAGAACTTATTAAATTTTATCATAAATTATTATCTTCAAAAAAACTATAATAATTATCATTTCCTATTATAATATGATCCATTAAAATAATACCATGAAGATTTCCTAACTGCTCTATTTTTTTTGTTAAATCAATATCATTTTTACTAGGAGTTGAATTACCTGAAGGATGATTATGAATACATACAATATAACTAGCAGATAATAAATATGCTGTTTTAAATATTTCTCTTGGATGAACTAATGAATAATTAACAGTCCCCAAAAATAATAATTTTTTATCTATATATTTTTTTTGATTATCTAAATATACAACATAAAACATTTCTTGTGTAACATTCTTATATAAAGTATGAAAATAATCAACAATTGCCATAGGACTAGTTAAATAAACCAAATTTTTATATTTATTATCCTCGTAAACCCTTCTACCAAGTTCAATTGCTGCAACAATCTCAATAGCTTTAATTTTACTCATTCCTTCTATTTTCATTAATGTATTTATTTCTATATTTGAAAGTTCATTAATATTATTAACAGATGATAATATATTATAAGAAATTTCTTTTATTCCCATCTTCTTAGTACCAGATTTTAGTATTATTTCAATTAATTCATTATTAGAAATATTTTCTTTTCCATATTTAATTAATCTCTCTCTTGGCTTTTCATCTTCAGGTAATTTTTTTAAATTCATATATAACCCACCTCCACATCAAAAGAAAAAAGACATAAAATAATATCTTCTATATAATAATTCAAATATATTTTAAATTTTTCCCAAAAAAAAGAAAAAAGATATACATTTTAATATATATCTTTTATAAACTTCTAATAGTATCTTTAACATTAGAAAGAATTTTACTAACAATAGTACCATCAGTACCACCGCCTTGAGCAAATGATCTATTTCCTCCTCCATTACCAGAAGATCTAACAGCTAAATCCTTAACAATAGCACCACAATCAATTCTATTTGAATTAGACTTAGCAACATAATTAACAGAATTGTCATCATTCAAATTAGCAAGTAAGATAAAATTATTATCAATCTGATTACTAAGAGCAGATACAATCTGTTTCAAAGTATTAATATCATAACCATTAGTAATACTAATAATAGTACTAATACCATTAATATCTTCCATAATATCTAAAAAACTAGATAAATCACTAACAGATTTTTCACTCTTTTTAGAATTAAAATCTTTCTCTAATTTTTTTAATCTTTCTCTCAAATCATCAAGTTCATTCTTATTGATAACAACATCTCTATAACTACATGGATCATTATTATCAATATCAAAATTAAATTCTAAATCAATATTAAGTTCCTTAGCTTCATTTACAATTTTTTTAGCTTTATCAAGAAGTTTAATCATTTCTTCATTATACTTAGATATCTCTTCTTTAAGAACTTCTGTAATATTATTATCAGTACATCCAGTAATTCTATAAGTATCAGTTCCTTTATTCTCTACTGAAGCAATAGCAAATCTAACAATATTCTTAGTATTATCAATATGAGTTCCAGCACATAGTTCAATAGAATCACCCATAGTAACTACCCTAACAATATCACCATATTTATCAGAAAATAATGCCATAGCACCTTTCTTAATAGCTTCCTTAATTGGCAAATATTCAATTTTAGTAACATATCCAGCCTTAATTTTTTCATTAACCATATCTTCTAATCTAACTATAAGTTCATCAGATAACTTTCCTTGATAATTAAAATCAAATCTAAGTATTTTCTCATCAACCTTTGAACCAGCTTGATGAACATTATTACCAAGAAGTTCTTGTAAAGATTTTTGAAGTAAATGAACAGAAGAATGATTCTTCATAATAGCAAGTCTTTTATCTTTAAGAATATGAGTAAGAATCTTATCACCTTTATTAACAGTACCTTCTAAAACCTTAACATAAAGAAGATGCTGTCCATTAGGAGCTTTAATAACATCCATAACTTCTAACTTACATTTATCATTTTTCAAATAACCAGAGTCAGATACTTGACCACCACTTTCAGCATAAAAAGGATTTTCCTTCAAGAAAATATAGCAATCTTCAGAAGACGAATCTACAAACATATTATCTTTCATAATATCCATAACTTCAGTTTCAAGTCCCAATTTATCATATCCAACAAAAGAACTAGTTTCTTTATAATTAATAAGTAAATCATTTTGAAGATTCATACTACTAATAGCTTTTCTATTTTTTCTAGCAAGTTCCTTTTGAGCAGTCATATAACCTTTAAAAGAATCAATATCAACAGTAAATCCTTTTTCCTCAGCAGCTTCAATAGTAAGTTCAATAGGATAACCATATGTATCATATAATTTAAAAGCATCTCTACCACTTATAATCTTACTATCGCTATTAAATAAATCCTCTAGTTTCTTTTCTCCAGATAATAAAGTTTTTTGAAATAATTTTTCTTCCTTTGAAATAAGCATTTTAACATTGCTTTTAGTACCAACCAAATCAGGATAAGTATCTTTATAATTGTCTACAACAACATCTACAATTGAAGATAAAAATTCTCTATTAATATTAAGTTTTTTACCCATCCTTGAAGCTCTACGAAGTAATCTTCTAAGAACATAACCTCTACCAATATTTTCAAAAACAGCACCATCAGATAAAGCAAAAGTAAGAGTTCTAATATGATCTGCTATAACCTTAAATTCCATTTGACCAACATAAGGAATACCAGCAATTTCTTCAATTTTTTTCATAATAGGCATAAACAAATCAGTTTCATAATTAGTTTCAGTCTCTTGAAGAATACAAGCCATTCTTTCAACACCCATACCAGTATCAATATTTTTACTAGGAAGTTCAGGATATTCTTCTCTCTTTAAACCTTCAGTAGCATTAAATTGACTAAGAACATTATTCCAAATCTCAATATAACGATCATTTTCTATTTCATCTTGAAGTAATTTAATACCTTTACCTTCTTTATCATATTTTTCACCACGATCATAAAAAATTTCCGTATCAGGGCCTGAAGGTCCTGGACCTATTTCCCAAAAATTACTATCTAACTTAATTAAATGTGAAGGCTTAACACCTAAACTAATCCATTTATCATAAGACTCATTATCATTCGTATAAACAGTAATATATAACCTATCTTTATCAATATCAAAATATTTAGGACTAGTAAGCAATTCATAAGCCCAAGTAAGAGCTTCATCCCTAAAATAATCACCAATACTAAAATTACCTAACATTTGAAAAAAAGTATGATGTCTAGCCGTTTTACCAACTTCTTCAATATCACCAGTTCTAATACACTTTTGACAACTAGTAAGTCTCTTATTTTTTGGAACCACAGTCCCATCAAAATATTTCTTAAGTGGTGTAACCCCAGCATTAATCCATAATACAGTAGGATCATTTATTGGTATTAAAGGAGCAGACTCTACTTCAGTATGTCCCCTCTCACAAAAAAAATCTAAATACATTCTAATAATTTGATTTCCAGTTAATTTTCTCATAATCTCGTCTCCTCATATATCTTATATATATCTTTTTCTAACTCTTCTAATGTATCATTAGTAACAATATAATCAATATCATCATAATTATCCATTGCAACCTCAGTAACATGTGCTTTTTCATTAGCATTTAAACTAGATTCAAAGTTAATTCTATTTACTTTAATAACAAATACATTATCAAATTTTTCCCTAACACTATCAATTTCTCTAGGAAGTCTAATATCTGGTACAATAATCACATCATAAAAATAAGAATATATTTCAATGTCATCAAGTTGTCTTTGAATAAACATTTCAGCCTTATTAAGTTTATTCCTAATAACATCTGTACCAAGTTCTTGAAGTAACTTCCTAGGTTTAGTATCTTCACTACCATCCCAATCAGTCATTTCCATTGCATAAAATTTAATATATTTACCCGCTCGTGAAAAAATAACTTTTTTACCATCACTCTCATAAAATTTTTTTAAATAACCTGCTATAGTATCTTTACCATGTCTAGCTCTACCACAAAGTAAATATATTTTAGGATGTTTATTCTCAATTTCCATAATTAGTCCTCCTCATATTCCTTTTAATTATACCAAATAATAAATAATAAGTAAATTACTTTTAAATATTTTATTTACTTTACAAAATACAATATAATATGTAATAATAATTATTTTTCTTGATAAAGTTCTAACTAAAATGATATAATTTAAATAGAGGTGACAAAATGAAAAAAAAGAATAAAGGTGGAAAATTAATTATAGTAATAGGAGTAATATCAATAGTATTAGTAACAATATGTGCTTTCAATAAAGAAAATATAAAATATAAATATTATGAATATACAATGAGTAAAAAATATTCATCACAAGTAGCAAATGAATATTATATTGAAGATAACTTTAATTATGTAGAAAACTATACAGATATAGGAATAAAAAACAAAGAAGAACTAATAAACTTTATCTATTACACTCTAAATAGTGGTATTCCTCATACTGAAAGATATATTAAAAAAGAGTATACAAATTATCAAAATGATATAAATATACTTTCTTCAAATAATGGAAAAGATTTCAAAGAAATAATTTCACTTCTAAATAATTTTGTTCACCCATATAATAGTTCTAACAATATCAACATAAATTATGGTGGAAAATATAAAATAGGAATAACTATAAACAAAGCCTATACAAATGAAGAAATTAATCAAATAAATGAAGTTGTAGATAAAGTAATAAAAGAAAAAATAACAAATAATATGCCACCAAAAGAAAAAATAAAAATAATACATAACTACATTATAGACAATACACAATATGATAAATTAAAATATGAAGATAAAAATGACAAAACTTACAAATCAAACACTGCCTATGGAGTATTAATAGAAGGATATGGTACTTGTAACGGATATGCTGATGCTATGGCTATCTTCTTAGATAAATTAAACATTATAAATTATAAAATAAGCAATGAAAAACATATTTGGAACTTAGTATATTTAGATGGTTCATGGTATCACTTAGATTTAACATGGGATGACCCAATAAGTGATATTAATATAAATAGAGATATATATTTTCTAATAACAACAGAAAAATTAGAAGAATTAAATGATGGAACACACAACTTTGATAAAACAATATATACAGAAGCATAAAGACTAACAAACTAGTCTTTTTTTAAATATAATAATAAATATACCACTTCCAACAAGTGCACATACCATATCACTAATTGTATCATATAAACCAATATCTATATAACCACCATATTTAGAATAAAAAGAAATACCATCTACAATAACATCATTAACCTTCAATTTAACTGGAGTATCCCCACTAGTAGAAAAATAAGTTGAAGTAATTTCATTAATAATAGTATCCTTCTGCATATCTTGATTAAAAACCCTATCAATACAAAATTCACTAATCTCCCAAACAGATTCTATCATCATAGCAAAAGAAAAAATAAAAAGAAGTAAAAGCATCTTATTAATATCACCAAAAAACCTTAATAAATAGTAACTTAAATAAGAAATAATAAATGAAGAAAAAGTATGCATGATAATATCAAAATACCAAACTCTAGTATAAAAATGATATATTTGTCCTAATATTTCAGTAGATAAAACAAAAACATAACATAAAAACTTACATAAATCACTATAACCAATCTTTTTCTGCAATAATTCAATACAAAAAATAAGCAATAAAGATACTATACATGCAAAAATAGTGGTCATATCTAATCTAATAATACCAATAATCAGATAAAATACAACCACCATTATCATATAAAAAAATATATTTTTTTTCATATACTCACCTAATTAAGTATATGATTATTTCTCATCTATATCATTAATTTTCTTTAAAGTACTAAAATCTCCACCTAATAAAGTAAAATCATCCTTAAAAATAACCTTATCAGTAGTAACATCAATAGTCATATAATCATTTTTAACATATACTCTCTCGCTATCAAGATCAATCATCTCATAAGTATCAGTTTCTCGATCATAATATTCAAGCATATTTAAATAAGAACAACTAATATAAGACATTGGACTAAGTTTAATTTCTCTATCATTAATAACAATAGTAACAGCATCAATAAAGAAATATAAATCTCTACCATCATACAAAAACATATGATCAAAAGGTTTATCAAGCCTCTTCATTCTTAAATAACATAAATCATTTTTAATATAGAGTTCAGACAAAGCATCAACCTGATAACTAATATCCTTAAGTGGAAAAAATATAGCCATTTCCTTAGGAAAAATAACATCTACATATTTATCATTATTAACATAAACAGGAGTACTATCTAAACTAACTGCAAAATCCTTAGGCTCAAAATTAAGAACAACATCCTTTCTATTTCTACCAATTTTAGCAATATAATCCATTTTATGACCAGAAAAATATTGATAAACAGAAATATCTTTATTTTCAGCATATCTATTATTCTTATATTCCCTAACATATAAAATAACTGCAATTAAAATAACAAGAATTAGAAAAACTGGGATCAAAATATTATAATTTTTTTTAATAAATTCTTTCATATAAGTTTCCTCCTAATACTTAAACTTATAACTAGATTTAACATCTTTAATTACTTTACCATTAGATTTAACATCAGTAAGAAGTAACTCTACATTATCATCTAAAACAGTATTAACATAAATATCATTAACAGTATTACCATTAATAGAAATAGTAGTACTACTAACCTCTTCATTATTAACAAACACTTTTAAAGTAGCAGAATCAATATCATAACTATTATCCGAAGTAATTAAATATTTAATATTTCCAAAAGAAACACTAGTAACTTTAATAGAAATTTTAGGTTTCTTAGTAGTAACATTAATATTATCAAAAGTATCAGTACTAACTTCATTATTTTCATCAAGATATGAATATTTAAAAGTAAGATTATAAGTAGTATTTGGAAAAAGATTACTAATCACATATCCAGTATCATTACTATTTAAATAAATAGTATCAATTTTATTAGTCCCAATCTCATGTACTTCCATATAAACAGAAGTATATTCTTTCTTAGGATCATAAATAACATAATTAACATTTATTTTATCAGTAGTACTATAAGTAGATATAACTGATGTCCTCTTTGTAGCCTTTTTAACTTCCTGAATAACAGTATTAGAATTTCCACTACCAAGATTACTTCCATCACCCGAATTATTACCACCACTTGAATTATTTCCACCACCAGTAGAAGCATTACTATTATCAGTAATATTAGTAACACCATTATTAATACTATTATCATTACTTTCCGAAGGAACTAAATCCTCTTTAGTATATTTATTTGAAGAACCAATAATCTTTTTCAAATCAATCTTATTACTACCATAAGTAAGAATTTCATTAGCAATATCAAAAGTATAATTAGAAGTAACAATAGTAGTAGGAGAAAAAGTTTTTAAACTAACCTTATGATTAGTAAGTGTAGCATTACCAACTTTATCTAAATCAACCATTAAAAATTCACTAGTAGAAAGAAGACCATCTAACGATTTAATTTCTTTATCAACAACCAAATATTTACGATCAGCTAGTTTATAAAACTTTGTTAAAGCCGAATTCTTAATAACAGTTTCCCCATCAGTAATATCAATAGAATCACCAGCACCAATTTCATAATACTTTCCATATAAAATAATTTCTCCAGTATCCTCATTATAAGAAATAGCACTATCACCTAATAAAATATTTTTATCATCATAAATAAGATAATAATCATTATTCCATTTTTTCTTAATTATACCATTTTCTTTAATTTTAACAATAGACTTATCCTTGTCAAAAACCAAACTACCAGTATATACAGTATATTCTTTTTTATCAAAAGATAAAAATAACTTAATAATTAGAGAAAACATGATTATAATTAGAACAGAAATTCCAATAATTATTCCTATGTTTCTCTTATTTTTTATATCATATTTTCTCATATTATTTACGACCTTTCCTGTTTATTTTCAATTTTTAATTGAATATCAAACACAGTACTATCACCAAGTTTAAGAAGAGTTAAATTACCATCTTTATCAACATAATAATAACTAATATTAATAGTATTATTAACACCAAGTTCTTTTCCATCAGGAATATCAATAGTAAGATATGGAAAATTATCACTATCTAATGTAAAAACTATATTATCTGGATCAGTATCATTAACTTTACCAATAACACCAGAAGCAATTCTTTCTCCACCCTGAACAGTAATACTATATTCAATACCTTTTAAAGAACTAGTAAGATTAGAAGCTCCAACAAAAGTAAGTAAAATTTTATTGTTAGATACAGCTGTTGGAGTAACAGCTCCTAATGAAAATCCTAAATCACTTTTTGTATATTGATCTTTTCTAACATAAACTCTAGAACTTTTTTCACTCTCACTTAAGGATACATTATTACGATAAGTATCAGCATAAGCATAAATAACATATTTAGTATCAGCATTCAAATTATCAAAAGTAATTTCTATTACTTGTCCACTATTAGTATTACTTAAAACAGTACATGTCTTACCATTTTTAAAATTACAAGTATTATTCTTAATGTCAACCTCTACTAAACAATCATTAACATTAGAACAAGCATTTTGATAAGAAGAATTTTGAAGTTCAACCATATACTTACCATCATTAATAACCCTATGGCTATCATTTACACTAATTTTATATTTAATACTATGTTTATAACCACTAGAAGAACTTTCAATAATAGCCTCTTGATTATCAACCTTAATGTCAGGATTTTTAAGTTCAGGAAAATCAATATAAACCGAACTAGTAGCAGACTGTTTAATTTTATCATTAAATAATTCAAGTTTCTTATTTAAATCTGTAGTAACAGCATAAACTTTTAAAGTATAATAATTAGAACCAAAAACAAAATCATTTCCAGAAATATCTTCTCCATATGAAGCAGTAATAGTTCCCTTAGAATTAATATTAAAATCATTATTTAAAATAGTTCTCTGATATTTCATTTCATCATTAATATCATATATTTCATACAAAATATCAAAATTAACATTAGTTTTTAAAACATACTTTAAATTTAAAATTCTCTTACTATAAACATCTTCACCAATACTAGAAGTAACATCAATACTAAGTTCCTTAAGAACACCATCCTTATTAAGAGTTTTAAAACTATCCTTATATTCAACATAACCATTAACATTATAATCAAACAAAGGAGTTTTAACCTTAGTACCATTCTTATTCATATCAGCAGATATCTTATAATAATATTCACTATCAGGATCAAGACCTATAACTGTAACTTCATTCAAATTATCATAATCAGTCTCTTCAGTTTTAACAAGAACTTCCTCTGAAACACAATCAGAATCTTCTATATCACAATAAGTTTTTTTATAAATATCAATATAGAATTTATATTTACCATCAGTTTTAACAAAATCAGAATTTAAAGTATCTTCATCTACAGATAAATTAATATTAAATACAGCACCATTAATAAGTGAAGTTGCCTTAGAACTAACCTTAGGAGTAATACTAGTAAATTTAAAATTATTATCACTAGTTTGAATATCAACCATATCTAACACCTTAAGATTAATATATTTAACATTAGCTTCATAAATCCCACTAAGAATAGGAGTAAAATTATCAGTAACTTTGTTAATATCTCCAAAAGAAACAAACTTTTGCTTATCAATATCAATCATATTATTAGTAGTAAGTTTCCACATAGTACTAGATTTATCAAAAGAAGAACTCAAAATGCCCATTGGTTTAGTACTATTATAAAATACAATATTACTACCATTATCTTTAATATAAATATAACTTCCAGGTTCACTAATACTATTAGCCTGATATACAAAACCAACTTTTCCAGCATCCTTTGCACTAACTAACCCTAATTGTTCAAAATAACTACCAATTTTAGATTTCTGACTAAATCCAATATATCCAGTATCATAAAAAGCCTTTAAATTAACTTTAACATCCTTACCCTTAAAATTAGCAATATCCTTATAATCAATAATAAAACATTTTCTATCCCCACAACTTTGAATATCACTATCAGTAAATGAAGAAATAACTTTTTCATATTTTTCACTACCAGCACTTAAAGTAAGTAAATAAGCAGAAACCCTATCCAAAAATTCATTATCATCAATAATAATCTTAAGCCTATTATCAAAATTACCATATTCAAGTTCATAACCCATATTAGCAGTTTTACCATCATGATATCCATCAAAATAAAATTTATTCAAAGTAACATTACTAACTTCAGAATCTTTTAAATTAGCTCTACTATAACTAATAGTATAAATATCAGAAGCACTTAAATTACCAAAAGTAACATCCTTAAATTCATCAGTTTTCTCAATAACACTAGAAAAGACATTGTCATTAATAGAATAATATAGTAAATATTTATCACTATCACTATCTTTTACCAATGCATTATCAATATCAGTAACAGAATATTTATAAGTAATAGAATCACTAGTACTATTATCAACATACATTTTAAATACAGGATCCCTTTTAACAGCATTAAACAAATTACTAATAGGCCTATTAGAAGGATAAACACTATCAGCCTTACCATCATTATCAGTATCAAGATTAATCTCAAAACCAAACTTATAAGAATTACCTCTTCTCATATCAGTATCTTCTATTGATATATCTGTACCATAATCCAAAAAGAAATAAGTTTCATTAACATCAGTACCTACATAAGATACATCCTTAGTATCAATTATCTTACCAGATTTATCATAAGCATAAAATTTAATAGACCTAATAGGATTATCAACTAATTTAAGAACATTATTAATCTTATCCTTATCAAATACAGCAGTAACCTTATAGCCTCTAATAGTATTCTTATCAAGTTTATTATCATAAGAAACACTATATTCTCCAGATTCAGTCATAGTATTAGTAATTTCATCAACAAGTATCTGTGGAGAACTAACCTCATCCTCTAATAAAAGAATAGATGGAGTTTCAAAAACATACATATTATCAAGAATTACAAACTGATTAGTCATAGTTGCATCAAAAGCATCAGTAACTTCAATTGTATAATATTTACTTAACTTACCACCAGATAACTCTCTTAACATATCAAGATTTTCAATTCCAAACATATTAGAAGTCAAAGTAAATTCCTTATTATAGTAAAGTTCCTTAATATTACCAGTAGTAGTAAAAGTACCAATAGGTTCAGTAATAATACTATTTTTAACATTTCCATTATATAAATTAAATGTAATAGAAGCAATTTCATTAACAGAATCATCATCAGGATCAGTACTAATCATTTCAGTGCTAACAGAAATAGGAGTTTCAAAACTATAATTATTACTCTTCCAATTCTGCATTTTCAAAGCCTTAGTACCTTTAGTACTAGCACTAAAACTACCAATATACATACCACTTTCAAGACCTAGCCCTGTTTGCATATCAACATCAGCATAAACTTCAAATGTATACATAGTATCTTCAGCAAGACCACCTAATTTTAAATTATAACTCATATTAGTAGAATCAAAACTAACACCACTAACACTTTTCTTAATCTTATCAGGTCCATAATATTTAATAATAATTTCATTTTCCTGATCAAAACAACTTCTACCACTATTTGGAACAGTACAGCCCTCATCATTTATAATTACAGTACCACTAATTTGATTAAAAGATGTTTCTTCTTCATTAATAGTAAATGAAACAGTAGGTTTACCAAGTACTTGAAAATAATTACTAAAACCAGTATCAATTTGATTATATTTATAATTATCATAATAATCTACAATAACCTTAAAACGATAATCAACATTACTTACAATACCATTCTCACCAAGTTTTAATTTTTGCTGTTTAAGTTCATTATCACTAAAACTATAAACAGGATCAGCACTAGCAATATTATCTTCAGTAATATCAATAGCTTTATATATTTCATAAGTATACCTAACTATACTTTTATCAGAATCTTCAGGCTCATCCATTAATAAAGAAAACTCTTTTCCATCATCACTTACTTTAACAGAAATATCCCCAAGTTTAGGTTTTTCTTTCAATGTAATGTCACTAGTACTAATAGTATAAACATCAGCATTATTAAGATTATTAAATACAACCGAATCAACTTTAACATTATATGTAGTATTTTTTTCTAAACCTTCAAAAAGTATAACATCATTGTTATCATTAAGAATAGTTTTCGTATTTCCAATCTGTTTACCATCTTCACCATACAAACTAATATTAGCAGACTTAACTAAACTAGTCCCAAAATCCAAATAATATGATAAAGAATCAGTAGTAACATATTCTCTAACCAAACTCAAATCTAAACTATCAGTTTTAAATATCTTTTTAAAATATTGAACACTTGAAACATTATTTTCTCCACTAATAGTCATGACATAATTAGCATCAGGAGTCAAAGAACTAATATTAACACTTTGAATATCAGAAGAATTAACAAGTGTTTTTTCATAAACTGTCTTTCCAGTATCAGAATTAACTAATGTAAGAAGTAAATTACCTTTGATGTAATCAGCAGTATCAATAACTTGAAAACTTGCTTCAATAGTACTAATACCAACTTTAGCAGTAATTAAATCAACAGATACTTCTTTTTTTATAACAGACTGTGTAGTCTCCTCTTGATCACCATTTCCATTTGTAATATTACCTTCATTACCAGTACCAGTACTACTACCATCAGAAGGATTATTATCACTAGAATTTCCATCACTATTCTTATCGTCACCCTTAACTTTACCATTATCAGGAGTAATATCAATATTTTCATTACCATCAATAGTCATTTCAGAAAGAGATAATTTCACTTCTTCCCCTTTAATAACATTTTTATCTCCAAGGTCAATTTTCACATCATTTCCAACATAAATAGTGGTTCCATCACTAACAGTCTGATAACTACCTTCTTGATTTTCAATTCTAACAACACCATCTTCTATAAATAAAATTTCAAAATAATTACCACTTACTGTTTCATTACTACCTGCTAACTTAATTTTAATATCTTTACCAACAATAATATATTTATTATCAGTAATTCTTCCCAAAAAATTACCAAAAATCAAGGTTTTATCAGAAGATTCAATATAATATCCCCCATTATTATATTTAATAATAGACTCATCAGTAATATTATAATAAGGTACCAAAGTAGTATTAATATTATCCAAATCTAATATAACCCCATTCTTCATAAAAGATAAAGAATTATCTAAATAATGAATAAAATTATTTTTATTAGTACTAACTTCTTTATTATCTACATCTTTAAAAACATATTCATCAAATACATTTTCCTTATATACAGTATTATCATCAAAATATAATTTATTACTTTCAGTAGCAGTACTATTAATAATATAACCAGCACTATAAAATTCCTTACTAGACTTTCTAGTAAGAAATAAAGTACCTACTGCTAAAACAATCAAAGCAATAATACTAATAACTAAAATAATCCAAAAACTTTTACCACCAATTTTCTTCATTTTATCACCGACACCTATTCTTAATAAATTATAACAAAATACACTATAAAAGTCAATTGTTCACAAATAGAAAAAAAATAAACTTTTTTTGATTTAATAGTTTACAAACAAAAAAAAATATAATATAATATTAAATGTATTTAAGAGATGTCTCCTTAGCTCAGTTGGTAGAGCAACTGACTCTTAATCAGTGGGTCTAGGGTTCGAATCCCTAAGGGGACACCATTTTTTATATTTTAAAAAAAATACTTGAAAGTTCATTATATATATGATATAATGTAGAAGCAACGGAAAAATGGGCTTGTAGCTCAGGTGGTTAGAGCGCACGCCTGATAAGCGTGAGGTCGATGGTTCAAGTCCATTCAGGCCCACCATTTTTTTGGCCAGTTGGTGAAGTGGCTTAACACACTGCCCTTTCACGGCAGCATTCATGGATTCGAATTCCATACTGGTCACCAATTTAAAATTAAAAAGCCTTACGGCTTTTTTATTTTTCCTTAAAAAGATTAGAAATAACAATACCCAATATCATAAAAATAATACCAAGAAATAAATTAAAAAAATAAACTCTTACTTTAAATACTTGAAAAACAAGAAGAAATATACTAGAAATCAAAATACCAAGAATAAAAGAATATACACTATCACTATATTTTCTAAATAAATAATCAACTAATTTAACAAACAAAATAATACCAATAATAGTTCCCATAACAAAAGGAACTATTATTTTTAAATTAGCTAAAAAATAAGAAATATTAGTAATATTACCCAAAGAAGAAATAATAATATTATATGTTCCTAAAATCATAAGAAGAGCAGTTCCACTTACACCTGGAACAATAGTCCCAATAGCCTCTAATATACCAGAAATAAAAAACATAATTAAATCAGTAAAATTATTCTTAATAATATAACTATTATCACATCCCCAAATTGAAATAAAAAAGAAAAAAAGAAAACTAATAAAAGCAATATAATAATCATTTCTTTTAACTTTTGATATAATAGTTGGAACACCACCTATAATAAGTCCAATAAAGAAAAGCATTGTAATAACATAATATTCAGATAAACAATAACTAATAATTTTACTAAAAAGAATAATAGAAACAATAATACCAATTCCAAGAGAAACTAAATATTTACTTCCTTCATATACATTACTTTTAAAATTACAAATATAATAAATAGCTTTATCATACACACCCATAATAATAGCCAGAACAGCACCACTTACACCAGGAATAATTTTACCAATACCAATAACAAAACCTTTAAGAAAATTCATAATTAATGCACTTCTTTGCAAACACCAGAAGCAGGCTCATAAAAACAATGATTTTTATATCTGCCAGCAAAATCTTGATCCCACCAAGTACTATTACAACTAGTACCAGTTTTAGGAGCATAAAACCATAAAGCATTAGTAGCAGGATAATAATATTCTCCTCTTATAACCCTATCAGCAAGTTCACTTTCTTTAGCCGTAGGATTACCATAAAATAAAGAACTACTAGTACCAGAAAAACCACCCGGAGACTGAAATACCATTTCAGAAATAGTTCTAATATCTTTAAAAGTAAGACAATCCGCAATTACCCTATTTATTCCAACATTGCCAACCATAAGCATACCAAGATCCCCTTCACCAACAGCTTCAGCTCTCATAAGTCTAGCAAGTAATTCTTTTTCCTTAGTAGTATATTTAACAATCATAACATCACCACTAAAGTATATGAAAAATTAAAGAATATAATACACTATTAATAAAATTATAATATTATTATTTTACACTTTTAATAAAAATATTTAATAAAGCATATAATAAAATTGACAATATTTATAACATTTGCTATACTATTGTCGTATAACTTACCTGTGAAGGGTTATAGCTGGGTTCTCGAATGAGAGTAGATATACATTTGTATATTTAGAATCCTTTGCTCCTGGGGTAAGTTTTTTTATACTGTATTATTTTTTTAATTCACGTTTTAATTCATCAATAATATTTTCATTTTTTAATAATAAATCAGTTAAAAAATCAACAAGTTGTTGTGAACATCCCCAACTTTTAGTTAAAATATGTTGATAAAAATATTTTTCATCATATTTTAAATTGAATTTATCACATATTAATTTTAAATCATATTGAGATATTTTTTTATTTATTCCCTTTCTTCTTAAATTATCAGATACAATTTCTCTTACCCTTTTTTGATTATAACAATGTGTTAAATTGGTATCCTTCAATTCCTTAATAATTTTCACTGCCTCTTCTCCTTCTTTTGCAATTCTAAATGTAGTTTTTGCTTCAGAAATATCTTTAACTATCTTCACATTTAAATCTACTTGTATAGCCAATTTCTCATTTGAATTACTAGAAATCAATTGTGAAGACTCGTGCTTAATTTTACTATACCTAGAAAAAATATTATCTCCATATCTACTAAGAATTTCTTCATCTGACATTTCTTCATTATTTATAACTAGGCTCATAAATGAGCTATCTATTTTTTTAGTTATATCTCTATTAAAGAAATCAAACATTTTTTGAGAATAATTTAAAACATTAGCTTGCATAAAAGGTAAATAAATAGAATCCATTTCTTTAATTACAAAATGTGTAGATGTGTTTCTTAATCCTATAATAATTTCTAGGTTTTTTCTCACTGGATCTTTATCATTAGTAAAAACTTTTGAAACACAATCAGATAATGAAATAGTCCTATCAACTTTATTAGGATAATAAATACTGCTACCTTCTTTCAACATTTTTGCTTTAAGTAATAATTCCCAAGCATTACATATAAAAAATGAAAATCCTTCTAATCTATATTTTATTGTTGGTTTATTATAGATTTCAATAGCCATTAAAAATGCTTCTTCACTCTTATCCAAAAAATTATTTATTAAATTTTCTGTCATAATCTCATCTCCATTCTTTAGTAATATATTATAACAACTTTTTAGTCAAAAAATCTACCCCAAAATTATAAAAAAAATAAAAATTAATACTTCAAAAAAAATAGATTAATCTCAATATACATATATCAAGACTAATCTACTATCAATTTAGAATTATTAATTATAAAATCAAATATTAAAATTAATTTTTAAAAAATCTAACTTTTCTATTGGGCAATCAAATTAACAGCTTCCCATAGTTGATTATCATTTTCCATTTTAGGATCATCTAAATAACTATCATCAATTTCAACCTCTTTAGTAGGAGTAACTCCAACCTCATTAATAAAATTCCCATTAGGAGTAAGCCACTTTTGAGTAGTATACTTAATCATACTACCATCAAGTAATTTTTTAGTCTGCTGTACAGTACCCTTACCAAAACTATTAGTACCAACAACATCCCCATCATAACTTTCTTTAATAGAGGAAGCAAGAATCTCACTAGCAGAAGCACTTCCCTTATTAATCAAAACAACTATTTTATAATCTCTCTTTTCCTTAGTAGTATCTTTCTTTTTAACTTTACCATTAGAATCTTCTAATTGATAAATAACTTTCCCTTTTTCCAAAAATAAATTACAAATATCCGTAACCGAAGTTAAATAACCTCCACTATTATCTCTAACATCAATAACAAGACCTGATATTTTTTCTTTTTCCAATTCTTCTAATTTATTTTTAAATTGCTTATAAGAATTACTTGAAAATAAAGAAATACCAATATAACCAATCTTTTTATCATCCTTTTCTATTATTTTACTATTAACATAAGGAATTTCCACTTTACTTAAATTAACAGTAATATCTTTCTCTTCACCATCTCTAACAACAGTAAGAACTACTTTAGATTTACCACTATTCTTAACATAATTAGAAATATCCGTACTACTTTTACCTTCATAACTTTCCCCATCTACTTTAGTAATAACATCTCCTACTTTAAGACCAGCCTTATAAGAAGGAGAATCTTCAAACACTTCTACTACAACAATGCTATTATTATCACTCAAATTAGCAACAGAACATCCAATTCCTTCATAACTACCAGTAATAGTTTCATTAAATGAAATAGCACTATCAGTATCACTATAACTAGTAAAAGTATCACCAACAGAAGAAATCATTCCTTCAACAGCACCATCCACTAAAGCATCCTTATCAAGTTCACCATAATAATTATCAACAATAGCATAATAAGTATCTACAACTTTCTTCAAATCCTTAGTAACAGATAAATAATTCTTACCAGTTATCAAACTAACACATCCAAAACACATAAGAAAACCAAGTCCAATAGAAAAAATCATTACAGCAACTACTTCTTTAGTAGAATAAAGTTCTTTATCCTTATTCTTTTCTTTCTCTTTATTATTTTTTCTTTTACCAGTTTCTTTCTTATTCTTATTAACCAATTTACTTTTTTTATCTATATCTTCAACAATATTCTTTTTAATAGTCAAAGTATCATCATCTCCATATTAATTTTAACACATAACCAAAAAAAAAGATATAATTAAATAACTAATTATATACTTTTTTTCATAAGAAAATAACCAATATAACTAATAATACCACAAACATAAAATATAATACTAATAATAACAAATTCTCTAAAAATAATATTAATAACACCACTAATATTAATAGAATTAACACTAAAACTAATAAATAACTTAAATAACAAACCAAAGATAAAAATAAAACTACCAGATATAATAAAAGTAATAAATAACTTCTTTAAAACATTAATCTTATCCTTCTCAAATAAAAATAAAAGTATAATAATAACAACAACAAGTATAAATAAAAATAACATTAACTACCATTAATAAGATTAACATCTATATCATACACATAATCACTAATATCATCTCTATAAATACTACCCTTATCAATAACTTTATTCTTAAGTTCATCATAAATACTATCATCACTATTAACATCATTAACAATCATATCATAAATATAATCATTACTAAGTTTATTACCTCCTCTTAACTTATAACTAACAACATTATCAAGTACTATTTTTAAACTATCATTCAAATAACTAGAATTCATAAGTATATCCATATCATCATCACTAACATTAAGTTCATTTTTAACATCATAATATGTATTATTATAATTCCCATTATCATCACTAAGTAAATCACGAATAGTAATAGTATTAACAATCCTATCAACACCATTCTCACTAACAACATTAATAATAACAGCATAAGTTCCCATAATAGTACTAATACATATAAGTAATATTAATAATATACTAATAACAATATTCTTCTTCATACAATTCACCATTATTAATATTACCAATCAAACACAAAAAATACATAAAAGAAATCTTTTATGTATTAATTAATTCAGATAGAATATCATCCCATGTTTTATTTTCTATATTAGGAGAAACAGAAACCAACTTATCAACTTCTTTTATAAGTTCTGCATTTTTAAATTCAAACTCACTAATAAGTTCATCTAATTTAATTTTATTTTTTACTTCCCTAATTTTTTCTTTATCATCTAAATCTTCAGCAATTTTTAAAGCTTTATATTTTTTAACATCATCAACATTAAACATATCATTTTTTATATAATTATCAAAATTCTCATTTATTATTAATGAAAAATCCTTTTCTGGTATAGGAAAATCATAACACAATTGGCCCTCCATTCTTTGATTAACAAAAGGAAAAGAATTAGTAAAAAATGATAAATCTTTAATATCATATTTTTCATTAACTAAATCAACCATTATAATCATACTATATATATCAGTAAATCCCATAGTCTTTTGTAACTGTTTCACATTTCCAATTTTAACAGAATATATTTCTTTAGCAGCTGTTTTTAATTCTAAATAAACTTTTTTACCACTACTTGTAGTTATTAAAAAATCCGGTGTAGTATCCTTAATACCAGCTATAGTTACTTTTTTATTTTCATGATCATATTTCAAATCATGTTCAGCATCTTTACCAGTAAACTTAACATCTGATACATTAGGATTTCGCTTAATAAGTAAAAAAAACAACTCTTCAATATACCATCCATATAATATATTCTTTAAATAATTAAACTTTCTTCCCATACCACTAGGAGCATCATATCCATTTTTTTCTGCTTCCTTCATTTCATTATATTTAAATAAATACTTATTATAAACATTATCTAATATATCTTGAGAAATCAAATTATTAAACATTGGATCATATAATTCTTTTACATCTTTAATAGTCATATCATCTAATCTAATATTTTTCATATTACTAAACCTCATCATTTCTAGGCATATTTTTTATAATTGCCTCAATTAATTTTGGAGGTACACCCTCACCAATAACCTTTCTTACTAGATTTTCACTTGCCCATTCAGGAATCTCCCAATCATCAGGTAAACCAGTCAAAATCATTAATTCCTTCAAAGATAATACTCTAGCATCACTATAAGTACCATCTTTCAAAAGTCTTCCAGGATGAACATTATTTTGAGATGAAATACCACCATTACACATAGTAATAGTAGGAGCAGGTTTATCCCAAGACATCCTCTTGTATGTAGTAGAAAATCCTTTAATCCTAGTACCATCTTCCTTTTGAGGAAAATATATTTTATTATCAAAAGCAGATTTTCCAGTAGGAGTATGCTTCATCCACAATATATGCCTTTCATTATGTCTTGGTGCAAAATGATATTTAATATCACTTTTTTGACCAGATTCTAAACTTGGTAACCATCCAATAGCATCCCTAACAGTAATCTGTCTTTGCTTTTCAGGTAATTTCCAATCCCCTAACTTACTCATTAAAACAATAGTTCTATTTCTAGTTTGAGGAGTACCATAATCCGCAGCATTTAATATATTAAAACTAATTTTATAATCATTTCCTAATTCACTATTAATATAATCAACAATCTTAATCTTTTCATCATTAATTAAAATAGAAGTCTTTAACATAGTAGGAACATTTTCAATAATAACATTTTTAGGCTTTACTTCCTTAATAAAATCAACAACTTTAATTATCAAAGAATTTCTAGGATCATGTTCATCCATTTTTCCAGCAACACTCATTCCTTGACACGGAGGAGTAGCAAGTAAAAATTCTACACCACACTCTTTAGATTTTTTAACAACCAAATTAAATATTTCATCATCAGTAATATCACCAGTTACTACATCAGTATCAGGATAACAAAACTTATAAAACTTAGCTCTATCTTCTAATAACTCATTAGCAACTACAATATCAATATCATATTTCTTCAAATATGTCTCAGCAATACCAACATTACAAAATAAAGAAGTCCCCTTTATCATACTACACCTCCAATACCTCTAATAAAATTATACCATCTTTTCATACTATATATCAATCAAAAAATACATTCATATAACAAAAAGAGGATAACATTGACATAAACTGTTATCTCTCTATTTTAACATTTATAAAAAATACCAATTTTTAATTTTTTAATTTTCCGCCTAAAGGCGGATTACCAGAGTGCCAATCGCCTTTGGCTTACCGCACTAGTCCCTATCAGACTTCGCCTGATTGAGGGACATTTTTGACAAGTACTTCCTACCGCTTTACGGTTATCTGTTATGAAACAGATAACCTATATGGATCTGAACTAGTTCCTGTTCCCGACTCTATTTCTTGTTCAGAACCTAGATAAAGGACTGGCGCGACCCCGAGCGCAACAAAGGTGCCGTCGTTGTAGCTGACAAAACCGGGCGGATACACATACCACGCATTGTAGGAACGGCCCGAGACAGGGGTTAATAACCATCCATAATTATTACCATTGTTGGTAACAATATTCTTCATCCAGTTTGCACTTGTACAGGTTGAATCATCATAATAAAGTAAGTTTTGATTACAACTTCCTAAGTCGGCTGCATAACCATAATCTGATGGATAAGGTAATGCTATCTTTCCTGTCCATGTTGTTGGTCTTCCAGAATATACTGTAGTTCCTCTTTCATATCCATATATTTGATCTGAATATATTTCAGAAGTATTCCATCCTCCTAGATAGTATAGTGTATCTGATATTAGATTTCTTGTTGTATCATTTTTTATTCCAGTACTTGTAAAATCACATGTTGTTGTGGCATTATTTTGTCCACTATAACATGAACCACTTCCAGAATTATAGTATAGACTTCCTCCAGTTCCACTATATCCTGGATTTAATAATTTCATTAATCTTGCATCTGTCCAATCATTTTTACCATTTGCTGATTCTGCTCCTGTACTAGTGTTTTTATTATCCCATGAATATGATCCTATGATACTATTTCTCATTATTTTAACTTTACCATCAAATACTCCTATTATTCTCCATGTTTCACATGTAGAATCTGACTGATTATCATAATCAGAACAATTAAAATATACATAATTACTAGGACTTGCTCCATAATATCTTATATTACCGCCAATATCTTGCATTAGATTATGATTAGTATCATAACTATATGTAATATTGTTATTTGTTACAGTAGTATTTGGAGTAAATAAACCATTAATAAATGCTGCACCAGTTACTTCATTATTTGTACTAGTATATACAGCTTGACCATCAGTAACTATTTTAGAATTAAATACCTTTCCTATTTGACCATTTGGAGTATCAATACTAAGCCATACCCTAATAGAAATATCTATACTTTCACCTGCAACAAGTGTAATATCACTCTTAATAATACTATTAGTTAAAGATGATAATGTAGTAACACCTCCATCATCAATCTTAATTTTAATATATTGAGGATCAACAGTAGCAATACTAGAAGTAGATAATAACTTAACATTAAACTTATAATCTAAATTACCTATATTTTTAATAGTAAAAGTATAAGGAGTAGTATTAATACCATCAGTATCAGATATAGGTAAAGTATTATTTAAAGAAATAGTCTCCCCTTTAGAACTAGCTACAATAGAAAGTAATCCAGTACTATAACTTTCATTATTAGAAGCCGTCTCTTCATGATAGAATAAAGAATAAGTAGAATTAACTAAAGAAAAGCCAATTAAAGCTACAGCAAGAATTACAATACTTATAATAATTTTCTTTTTATTCTTAACAAAAAATTCTTTATCCATAGTTAACACCTACCTTATCCTTCTACATTGTATCATATTTTTTATTTAGATTCAATATATACTTTCATAGTACCAATAAATGCACTATTCATATATTCATTAGTAATATTTTCATAACTAATCCACATACCTATCTTTATAGATAATTCACTTAATTTTTCAATTTCACCTTCATATATCAAATAATTATTATTCTTATTAGTAATACCACTAGTATTATCTAATTTATTATTAAGAACTTTATCTTTTACAATATTACCATTAACATAAACATTATAATTAATATATTCAGTAGATAATCTTCTAGTAATATTATGTTTTTTATAATCATTAGTTTCTTCTAATACTATCATATAATTAGCTTTAGAAGTATTCTTATTTTCTAGTCTAATACCTTTAATATCCATAATATCTTTAATATTGATAATATTATTGCTATTATTACTATCAATAATTTCAAAAACATTATCATCATAATTAATATGTTCACTTTTTTCTACAATAATACTTGTATTATTATATATAACTTCTGCATATCCATTATCATAATAAATAACTTTAATATTATTATGAACTTTCTTTTCATCAATCTTAAGATATTTAATATTATTCACTAATATATAATCTTTTTCTTTAATAGTTCCATTTGAATAATAAATCTTATTATTATCATTTTTTATAGGAACACTCACTCCACTTAAATTAGTAAAGAAAGAAATATCATTACTAGTAATATCACTATTCCTAACAAAGAAATTAACATTATCTTTATCAATAATAACACTACCATCAGATAAATAGATAATATCAATACCTAATTTATCATTTCTCTTATTTACACAAGTTAAATCTTTATAAATAGTATTAGCATTAATCTCATTATTTTCATTAATTCTATAATTACCATTTATAGGAAAAATTCTTTTATAAGTACCATCATTATACTTAATAATAATAGTTTTATCAGAATAAAACATAATAATTCCATTTTTAATATTTTTTTCTCCTATTTTAATAACTACACCTTTAAAATAATTATTATCAACAAGATTACTATCAAAAACCTTATTAGCATATTCACTAGTAATAGGAGTACCATTAATAATACTATTATCATCACCATCAAAAGTAACAACTACACCATTAGATTCATAATAAACAATTGAAGAGTCTTTGATATTACTAAAAATTAAAGTAACAGCAATAATTAGTACAGTGACTGTTAAAAGAAGAGAAATAGTAAAAATAAGTTTTCCATTATCAATTAGAAAAAGGATAAAAGGATTACGATATTTTCTTTCTTCTTCAATAGTAATCTTACTTTTATCTTCATCATATTTCTTAATATGAAATTTATTAGTTTTACCCACAGTATCACCTTCTTACAACAACAACATCACTTTTTTTCTTACTAACTTTTTTCTTAACCTTTTTACCTAGTTTAACAATATCATATGAAAGTACCGCTAAACAAGGAATTAATACTACAATAATAAGTCCACCTTTAGTAGCTAATAAACTTTGTATATAACCAAGTTTAGGAACCTTAAAAATAACTTCACCTATAATATTAGTATCCTCTGCTAAAGTAAAATCTGGTGTATTATTTGCATCTCCTTGAGTTTGAAAAGTATATTTACCAGTAGTAGAATCATAATATTTTGCTTTAATTCTATGTGTAACAATTATATTAGAAATTCTAGCATCTGAAGATAAAAATGTAATAATATCTCCAACCTCTAAATCTTTAGCATCTCTTTTCTTAGTAATAACAATATCTTTAGGCATAATTTCTGGTACCATTGAACCAGTAAGTACAACATAAGCATTATATGCCGGAGGAGAATTATCCCCTTTATAAGCCCTAATCTTAATATCCGCTACATAAACAAGCAAAGTAAGACCAACTAATAAAAGCCATATAAATAAAGCATAAGAAATAACACTAGTAATAAATTTAAGCGGTTTAATCTTTTCCTTAGTAACATGAACTTTAAAATGTCTTACACCAAAATAATTATTATATTCACTTAAGTTAGAATCCATATTCTCACTCCTATTTTACTCTAAAGTAATTATACAGTAATTTTATAAATAATACAATAATTTTCTCTAAAAAAATTGACAAAAGAACATCTGTTTGTTATAATTACTATGTAATGGGGCTGCTTATGGCTTCGACGAAAATATAAGTATTTAATTAGCAAGACGTGCTCTTCGCGTAAAGAAGAAAATTAAACATAACTGGAAACAGCTATAAAAATGCTGTTGCTTATGCCTAGTTTTTTAAGGTAGCAACAGGTTCTACTAATTCTTTGTCTGTGAGAATTAGCAAGGACTTATAAAGCAGACTATATTATGATTTAAGTTTAGACTTCATAACGAATAAATATAAACTAGCAAGTAATTATGATTGTGAGTTGTCTATTTACTTAGCGAATCCAATAACTCAATAATCTTGTAGAAGGTTAAATAACTTTATTTGCGGACAGGGGTTCGAATCCCCTCAGCTCCACCAGATTGATAGAAAACTCGAACTTGTATTTTGAGATTAAAATATAAAAGATATCAGAAATTAAAATCTGATATCTTTTGTCATTTTAGAAACACACTTACAAATATATGATTAATATACTTGTAACCCAAAAAAAT
>CAMFBT010000003.1 GCA_945948625.1 uncultured Mycoplasmatota bacterium
TCATAAAAAATAGTACTAATATTTTTATCTCTAAGTTTATTAAATAAATTAATCTTGTCTTCTGAAGAAACATTATCAAAATTAAGAATCATTTCATAAAATGAACTTCTTTCACTATCAATAACCCTATGCTCTATATCAAGATTATTATTATATCTAAGCATTTCTTTAATATTAAGCCATACATTATAAATATTATCAGCAAACAATGCATCAACAATAATTTCACTAAGTTTTTTACTAGTTTCCTCTTTAAGTTCTTGAATTAATTTATCTCTATTAGTAAAAGTATATCCATTCTCATCTCGAAGTCTGTAATTAATAAAAAGCATTCTAACATTAGTATCAAAAACAAAAGTATCATTAAAATTATTAAGAATACTAGGATTATTCAAAATATTAATATATTCCTTAAACATACCAATATTATAATCATACTGGTCTATTAATTCATCATAATATTTATTAAGTTTCTTCTCAATAATCATAGGATCATTATGTCTCTCAATAGAGTTAATATTATTTCTAAATTCAGCAAAATCAGTCTCCTTTAGTAAATCAAAGAAATCATCACGAATAAGAATTTCTCTATTAAATTTAACCCCACTTCTAATTAAACCTCGAATCCCTGGAATTTTTTTATATAGATATATACTTCTTCTATCATATTCAAAGAAATAAGATACAACATCTTTTCTAAAATAAGATATAATTTTAATCAAAGTATCATCATTAAATGCCTCATCAAGTAATTTCTTTTGATTATCACTATCCAAACAAGAAATAAAATTACACCCGATATTTTCTTTAATAAAATTTATTTCTTCTAATTTATAAATAGTTCTAACAATAACATCATAACTAAGAGAAGCAAATATAGAATACATATCATCAGATAAAAACATAACTTCCCTAAACAAATTATTATCACTAAGAATCCATTCCATAACTTTATCAGGATTTTTTTCAAATAAACAAACAAATAACTTATATTCATTTTTCTTTCTATTGACACTATCACTAATCTTTTTAGAAATTATACCTAATACTTCATAATTACCATTATTATAATCATTTTTATAATTAGGAAAATCACTTATAGTAAGCTCTTTATAAAAATTATTAATTATATTATAATCAAATATCTTAAATATATCATCTAAATCAAGAATATTAAGTATTTCTCTAAAATTACGATAAATATCACCTTTATTACAATCTTTAAGTAACTCACTTCTCAATTTATTCAAAACACTTGAATTATTAAGTACACTCTTTCTCTCACTCGTAGATAAAAAAGCCATATTATTAACAAGTGAAAGACTATCCATATTATTAACTAATTCTTCATCATTAAAATTCACATTAAATCCTACCTTTCATCATTATCAATATTATTAACATATCCAATAACACTATTACCATATCTATCCCTAATCTCATCAATAACATTCTGAAGTCTATCGTCTTCTTCTATATCATCACCATCAATATCAAAAATAGATAACTGCTTCTTTCTCTCATTAGATAAACCACTAACAAAAACACATACACTTCTAATACCATCTTCATAATTCCAAATATCATTAAAAATTATAATAGCATTATTATATATTTCATCATCATTTGAGATACTAAAATTAAGTTTTTCTTGTCTACTAATTTTATCAAAATAGTTATATTTAATCCAAATACCAACAGTACCAGCATACATTTTATTGTTTCTTAATTTCTTTCCAATATCAGCAGATAACTTTCTAATAACATCATATATCATATTAATATCATGATAATTGTATGGAAGCACTGTAGAAGAAGAAATGCTCTTAACATTTTCTTTTTCATAATTAACAGGACTATTATCAATACCATTAGCATATTCATGCATCAGTTTTCCCCTAGATTTAAATTTCTTAACAAGTATATCTTCGTTAGTATTAGCAAGTTCTCCTATTGTATTAATTCCCATTTCATGAAGTTTTTTACTACTAGACTTTCCTATCATAAATAAATCATCTACCTTCAAAGGAAACATTTTTACTTTAATTTCATCATAAAACAAAGTGTGTACCTTATTAGGCTTATCAAAATCTGAAGCCATTTTAGCAAGCAATTTATTATTACCAATACCAACATTAACAGTAAATCCAAATAAATTATATATATCATCTTTTATTTTATAAGCAATCTTAATAGGATCTCCAAATAAACTAAGACTTCCAGTATAATCAAGAAAACATTCATCAATAGAATATCTCTCAATAATATCCGTATATTTACACAAATATTCATACATCTTATCAGAAAAATATTTATAAACATTAAAATTAGGTTTATATATTTCCAAATATGGACATTTTCTTCTAGCAGAATAAATAGGTTCAGCAGTAACAACACCTTTTCTCTTACAAGGATTACTTTTAGCAAGTACAATTCCCTTTCTCTCAGTTTCATCACCTGCTATAATAGCATATCTATCTCTAATATCATATTTATAGCCATTTTTAAGCATATAAACCGCAGTCCAACTAAGAAAAGCATTATTTACATCAATATGTAAAATAATTCTATCCATCTTACACCTCAATATAATAATCAGTTTTATATAACTTATCTTTAATTTTATAATAAATAGTATATTTACCTTTTAATCCATTTAAATTAATATATTTAATATCTTTGACTTCATATATTCTTTTATCAAAAAGTTTATCAAATATAACATAAATAGTATCATCTTCTTCATTATTTATAGTAATTCTATTTACATCCATACTAATTTCAATAGAAGAAATATCCCCAGTAGTATATTTGATAATAGAAATATTCTTATCACTAATCTTAGTACTATCAAGTTTTCCATACCTAATACCTGGAACAATTTTATAATTAGAAACATTATCATAAAAATTAAAAACATTATTTGGTTTATTATAAGTACATTCTTCATATTCATTATCAGAATTAATCATATAATATTTATCATCATTACCTAAAATAATACCACTATCTTTAGCAGAAATATAATTATAATTATTATTAATATATTTTGAAGTAATAGTACCAGTTTGACTATCTATAACTAAAATATCTTTTGATATTGCATAAATATTACCTTCATTATAATCACTATAACCATAATAACCATCACTAAGTAAATATTCATTAAATATTTTACCAAGCAAATTCATTTTATAAATAGAAATAGAAGTACCATTATCATTATAACTATCACTACCCAAAATAATATTATCATCATAAACAGTAATATTGCCATAATATTTTTTATTAAAATACCATCTAACATTACCTCTATCATCAACTGCATAAGGATAATTATCATTATAAAAAGTAAAATTACCTAAAGAAGTACTAATATTACCAAAATCATCAGGAAGAGGATCAGTCTTAATATTAATATTTTTTTCTTTTCCCTCGCCTTTAATTAAAATAGTATTATTATAATTAGGATATAAACCATATATAGGAATCATATGATATTTACTTCTTTCAAAAGTATAACTTATATTGCAATTTCCTTCCATATCTTTTATACAAATAGATACTTCACTGTAACTATCAGTTTCAAACATAACAATCGCAGTAAGAGGACTATTACCATAAGGATTAATAATAATATTAGGATTATCAATACTATATCCATATGAAACAAAGTACACTTCCTTATTACTTTGTATATCTAGAATATCCCTATCTTTATTAATACTAATATTTCCAGTAACCATATTACATCCTACTATAGTAATAAATAAAATAAATATTATAAATATTAAAATAAATATATAACTCTTCTTCATACTACCACATTATATATTATACTAAAAATAAGCCGAAAAATAAAGGATTTTTCTATATTTTACACTAAGAGCCTAAGGTCTCTTTAGTGTTTTTTAAAGCCTAAAGTCTTTAAAAAATAATTTTAAGCCAAAGTCTTAAAATTAACTATAAATATTTCTAAAATAATTATTCATACTAATAATATAATTAATTATAAGGAGGAACAAAATGAATTTAAAAAAAATAAAAATAATCGCCGTAATTGGAATATTCTTATTATCATTCATATCCCACTTTACTTATGAATTATTTCCTAATATCATATTCTCATTCATATTTCCAGTAAATGAAAGTATCTGGGAACATATGAAAATAATATTTACATCAACCCTTATCTATGGAATAATAGATTATCTTTTACTAAAAAAATATAAAATAAAATATAATAACTTCCCATTTCAACTATACTTTACTTCCTTAATAGGAATACCTATATATTTAGTAATATATCTTCCATTATATAAATTACTCGGAGAAAACATGATAATATCCATATCATTATTACTTTTAGTATATATAATAACACAAATAGTAAGTTATAACATCCTAAAAGAAAAAAAATTAAAAATCCTAAATATCATAACAATTCCTGTAATATTATTATCATATCTAGGATTCATATATCTAACATATAATCCACCACACACATATATTTTCTACGACATAACTAAAGATAAATACAGTATAGATGACTATATTTATCTAGAATAAAAGATAGACAAAAGTCTATCTTTTTAACTTTTTAATAGGATTATTTCTTAACCTATTAATTTCTTCGTTAATCTTATTTTCACACTTATAATTAACCTTCTTTAGAACATTAATAAGTTCCATTCTACTATTAATTAAAGGCAAATCATCACTTCTAATAATAACATTTCCAGTACCAATTTTATCATCATTATAAAATATATTAGGAGAATTAACATTCAAACTATTAAAAGTATCATTTTTTATCTTAATCTCACTAATAGCACTAATTAAACTATCTTTGCTTAGTATACTAGGAGATTCAATATATAATCTACCAGCATCAATAATGGCATTATCTAAATAAATAGTTCCATTAATTGAAGACATGTTAATATTATTTTTACTATTACAAAAAATACTACTGTTTGAAATGCACAAATTATGTTTAGAACCAATTCTAGTATTTCTATAACTATTTATTTTAGAATCAATAATTGATAAATCATCTGCAATAATATCAAGAGAAGGATAACAATCAAAATCACAAGATTCAATTCTACAAGTACCTCTAATACAAATAAAAGGAAAATATTTAAACTTACAATTTCTTATAATAACATTAACATTATCATATCCAGCCATTGTAATACTAGCATAATTTTCAAAATTAATGCCATCAATAACATAATAAATTGGTTTATTAATATTATAAGATTTAGTAAGTTTCATATTTTCTTCACTACTACTATTATAAAGCCTTATAACTTTACTACTTTCATTATAATGATTAATATAACAAGTAATTCTATCATCGCTTTCAACAATTTTACCCAAATTACCAGTAATATACTTAATAGATATTTTTCTTAATGAATTATACATTTTTCTTTCTAGTTTATCATTCATATTACATCTCCTAAAAATATTATATATTAAACATTTATATTTGTCAATGTTTCATACTGATAAGTAAAAAAAGAAAATACTATATTTTCAAGTATTTTCTTACAGCTTGATAACTTCCTATCATACCAACAACAATACCAATAAGAAGCAGGATTCCAGAAATATTGTATATAAATGGCATAGGCTCAACTAAAGTAGCAAGTGCAGATCCAAATAACTTACCACCAAAGAAATCATACAAAGAAGTATAACCAAATATAGTAATAAGTATAGGAATAATAGAACCAATTATACCAATAAATAATCCCTCAATAATAAATGGAATTTTTATAGATATATTTGAAGCACCAACCAATCTCATAATTTCAATTTCTCTTCTTCTTGAATATATAGCAAGTTTTATAGTATTACCAATCAAGAAAGCAGTAACAAGAACAAGAGACAATACAGCAACTATACATATTTTTTCAACAACATTAAACACAACAATAAGTTGATGAACAATATCTTCACCATAATTAATATTATTAATTTTATCTTTAGAAAATGTTAAATTTTTAACCTGATTTACAGTATCATCAATTTTTTCTATATCAACAACCTTAAACATATAACTATCAAGTAAAGGATTAGTCTCTTCAGTCCATCTATCTACAGTAGTAGCAAATATATCACTACCCTCTTTCAATTCTTTAGCAGAATCAACCTTACTTTTAAATTCAATAGAATTACTGTCTATATTACTAATAGTTTTAAGTTCATTTAAAATTTTATTTTCATCTTCTTTAGTAGTGTCACCTTTTAAAAACATAACAACAGTGACATCTTTTCTAATAGAATCAGAAAAATTCTCTACATTCATAGATAAAATAAGTGAAGCAGCTACTACAATTAAAGTAATAGTAATACAAGATATTGAAGCAACTGATAATGAAAAGTTTCTAAAAACACCATGTATAGCATCTCTAAAATATCTCTTTAAACTTCTAACACTTTTCATTATAATAACCACCTTTCTCAATATCACGAACAAGTCTACCATGGTCTAATATAATAACTCTCTTTTTCATCCTATCTACAATATCTCTATCATGAGTAGCCATAATAATTGTAGTTCCCATTGCATTAATTTCTTCAAGAACTTTCATAATTTCCATTGAAGTATCAGGATCCAGATTTCCAGTAGGTTCATCACAAATAAGAAGTTTAGGCTTATTAACAATTGCTCTCGCTATAACAACTCTTTGTTGCTCTCCACCAGATAATTGATCAGGATATTGTCTAACTTTATTTTTAAGACCTACCAAATCAAGAACTTCAAGAACTCTCTTTCTTATTTCTTTTTTATCATAACCAAGTACTTCCATGGCAAAAGCTACATTCTCAAATACAGTAAGTTTTGGAAGCAACTTAAAATCCTGAAATACTACTCCCAATTTTCTTCTCAAGACATATACTTTTCTATTTTTTAATTTTGCAACATTAATACCACCAATAATAATAGACCCTTTATCAGGTTTTTCTTCTCTATATAACATCTTAATAAGAGTAGATTTTCCACTACCAGAAGCACCAATTACAAATACAAATTCACCCTTTTTAATACTAAGATTTAAATCATATAAAGCAACAGTACCAGTTTTATAAGTCTTTTGAACATCACTAATTCTAATTAACTCCATAAAATACTACCTCCACATCATACATAATATTATAACATTATTTAAAATATTTTAAAACAATTATATTCAAGTTTACAAAAATTTCCTATCATACTTAGAAACAGAATAACTATCAGTAACAAGAAAAAATGCATCCTTATCTATTTCTTTAACAACTTCCTTCAATTTAATATATTCAACAGTAGGTATAACACATAAAATCATTTTTTTCTTTTTATCAGAATATCCACCTTTAGCATTAACAACTGTAACAGTATAATTTAAATTATTAATAATATATTCCTTAACATCCTTAACCTTATTAGTAATAATATAAAAAGCCTTATTTTGAGACACACCTAACATAATTTTATCTCCAATATATGAACTAATATATAATCCAATACCAGAATAAATAGCTTTGTTAAGACCAAAAATAAATGTACTAGCAAATATAATAATAATATTACAAAATAAACTAGCTTTACCAACAGATATTTTAAGTTTTTGATTAAGTATGTCATATATAACATAAAAACCGCCCAAGCTATATCCCGACTTCTTAACCATTCCAAATCCAATACCAGAAAGGACACCCCCAATAAGAATAAGTAAAAAAAGTGAAGTATTATCAAAATTAACAACCCTATTAATTAAACTAGCAGCCTTTATAAATACTGGAAACAAAATAGTACCTAATATATTTTTAGCACCATATTCAAGACCAAATACACAAAAACTAACAGCCAAAAGAATAGAAGATAATGAAAAGACAATTAAAGACAAATCAATATCAATATAATTAGAAATAAGAATAGAAAGTCCAGTACAACCAGTAGTAACAAGACTATTAGGTTTATAAAAAACACTAACTGCTACTGATGTAATGAGCATTCCAATAATAAATTCACAAAAATTTCTATATGTATTTTTATCTTTAATTTTTTTCTTAATGACATCAATATTAATCATGAAAAATCACCTTTTTCACTAACCTCATAAGAGTCACAAACTAAGAAAAACAAATTTTTATCAATTTCTTTTAATCCATCTTTAACAATAAAATAACTTCTGGAAGGAACAACAGCTAAAAGTAAAGTCTCTTCATTATTAGAATATCCACCTTCTGCATCTATAATAGTAGTTCCAACACCATCTATTGATAAAAGAAATTTTCTTATCAGTTCATCATTTTTTTTATCAGTAACTATATAAAATGCTTTACATTTAGAAATACCTAGTAACACCTTATCAGTAAATACAGATATCAAATAAGAAACAAGTATAGCATATAAAACAATATCCCAAGAAAATACAATTTTACCTATTAAAACAATAATACCATTAACAATAAGACTTGCATTTCCCATTGAAATTTTAAAGTACTTACAGATAATACCAATAATAACATCAGTACCACCAGTAGAAAAATCACTTTTATAAATTAAACCATATCCAATACCAGCAAAAACACCACCAAGTATTGCAATAACAACCATTTCAGTATTACCTAAATCAATATGTTTAGTAATCAGTTCAGTAAGAGATACAAATATAGGATAAGATAAAGCACCAACTAATTGGTTTTTCATATTCTCATATCCTAATACAAAAAAAGCAATAATCATAAGTACTATATTAGAAATCAAAATAAACAAAGATGGATTAACTCCAAATTCATTAAGTACAATAGATATACCGCTTACTCCAAAACAAACAATACCATATCTAAGAAAAAATAAATTAAAAGAGAAGGCCACAATTAAACAACCAAGAATAAGCATTAAATACCTCTTACCAACATTTTTTTTCTTAATTGTATCAACAATAGTATCAATCTTTTTTCTTCTAAAATAATCAAACATTCCCATATTTACTCCTTTTTACACTTTAAATTAGCCTCTAACATTTCACTAATTTCGCCATTTAATATATCATCAACATTACTACTCTCATATCCACTATCATTATCTTTAACAAGCCTATAAGGTTGCATGACATAACTTCTTTTAGCACTTCCAAAACCATTACTAACAATTTCTCCCCTAATATCACTAACTTCTTCTTTCTGTTCTTGTAAAAGAATAGAATAAAGTTTACTTTTAAGTACTTCCAAAGCCTTTTCTTTATTTCTAATCTGACTTCTCTCATTTTGACAAGTAACAACAATACCTGTAGGAATATGGGTAATCCTAACAGCACTATCAGTAGTATTAACACCCTGTCCCCCAGGACCACTACTACGATATATATCAATTCTAATATCATTATCATTAATATTAATATCTATATCATTATTAATTTCAGGTATAACATCAACTGCGGCAAAAGAAGTATGTCTTCTTTTATTAGAATCAAAAGGACTAATTCTAACAAGTCTATGTACCCCTCTCTCACCCTTTAAATAGCCATAAGCATTATTACCATTAATCTGAAACATAATAGACTTAATACCAGCTTCTTCGCCATCTTGCTTATCAAGTAAAATAGTATTATAACCATTCTTTTCAGTATATCTAATATACATTCTATATAGCATACTTACCCAATCACAAGATTCAGTACCACCTGCTCCAGCATGAATTTCCATAATAGCATTCGAATTATCATATTTTCCATTTAAATAAGTTTCAAGTTCTAATTTATCAACTCTATCTTTTAAAATAGAAAGTTCATCTTCAAGTAAAGAACAAATATCACTATTATTAGATTCCTCTAACATAGATAGAGCATCATCTACAGAATTAGTAAGTTCATTAATATTAAGAATAATGCTTTTTATACTCTTAAGTTCTATCATCAATTTATCCGCTTTTTCTCTATCATCCCAAAAAGCAGGAGAAATCATAAGATCATTTATCTCTTTTTCTCTTTCAACTTTATTATCTAATTCAAAGAGACCTCCTAAGTTCATTTAATTTATCACTAAGTATTTTATACTCTCTTTTTAAATCCAATATTTCCATACAATCACCTAGTATAAGTATACATTAATTATTAAAAAAAAGAAAGAGATAATTGTAAAATTATTGACACAAATAAAACAAAATGATAATATAAAAATAGAATACGAGGAGGATAATAATGAGTAAAAAACAATACACAATAATTGGAGTAAGTATCCTAATATTTATCATAATAATAATATTTATACTAATAAAAGGCCAAAATAACACTTGGACAAATGAAATACTAACATCAACTTCATACGAAATATATAAAGAAGACTGTAACAATAATCAAACTAAATTAGATAACAAAGTCATGAATAATATTGACACATATTGGAAAGATTTATCGAATAATGGTCCATGGCTAGGAGATAATAATAATTGTTATGAAAAAATAACAATAAAATATGATAAAAATGGTATTATACAAGAAAAAGAACTATTATTAATAGATGATAAATCTATTGTATTAAGAGTAAATAATACTGATACGTATTATGTAAATGCCAATAATCTAATAAAATATTTAAAAGGTATTTAGTAATAATTTTAGTAATAATTCAAGTTCATAATATAATTTTAAAAAACAAATAACTAACTACTAATTACTTCTTTTAGTAGTTTTAAATATAATTTATAGCATTAAAAGAGACAACTATTTTGTCTCTTTTTTATACATATCTAGAATATTTTTAAACTCATCAAGTGCACTAGTAACAACTTCTTTCTTAGTTAAATCAACACCAGCAAGTTTTAAAGATTGAATAGGATTCTTTTTAGAACCACATTTCAAGAATTCAATATAACCAGCTACTGCACCATCTTTATGAGATAAAATATTCTTTACTATTATTGTCGCAGCACTAAGACCAGTAGCATATTTATAAACATAAAAGTCATAATAAAAGTGTGGTATTCTCTCCCATTCATATCTAATATAATCATCTACAACTACAGTATCACCAAAATAAAACCTATTTAGATCATAATATATATTACATAATTTATCAGAAGTAAGTGCTTCATCATTATCAATCATACCAGATATCTTTTTTTCAAATTCAGCAAACATTGTCTGTCTATATATAGTAGCCCTATATAATTCCATAAGATTATTTAATATAAATAGTCTTTCTTCCCTACTATTACTATTCTCTAACATATAATAACTAAGTAATAATTCATTAACTGTTGAAGCAACTTCAGCCACAAAAATACGATATTCACTATTTTGATAATCATTGTAACTTCGTGAATAATAACTATGCATAGAATGACCCATCTCATGAATTAAAGTAGACATATCATTATACTTATCCTGATAATTAAGAAGAATATAAGGATATGTATCATAACTACCACCAGAATAACCACCAGTTCGTTTACTTTTAGTAGGATATACATCAATCCATCTATTATCTAATCCTTCTTTAACCATATTAATATATTCATCGCCAAAAACACTAAGAACCTTAAGAATAATTTCTTTAGCTTCTTCATAATTATATTTCTTATCAAATTCTTCAACTATTGGAACATAAACATCATATAAATGAAGTTCATCTAAACCAAGAATTTTTTTCTTTAAATCATAATACTCATAAATATAATTAATTTTCTCATGAACACTATCAATTAAATTATCATAAACAGAAATATCTACATCATCTGCAAACAAAGACATTTGAATTGCACTATCATATTTTTGAAGTTTAGCAAGAGTAGACAACTCTTTCATATTTGTAGAAATTAAACTAGCAAAAGTATTAGAATATTTTTTATATTTACTATGCAAAGTATTAAAAGCACTTTCTCTAACATTTCTATCTTTACTTTCTATAAATAAAGAATAATTACTATTAGTAAGGTAGACTTTTCTACCATTCTCATCAATAATTTCATCAAAAGACATATCACAATCTTTAAAAAGTTCATAAGTATCATAAGAAGAACCAATAATTTTACTAATACCTGATAAAATTTTTTCTTCACTATCACTTAAAATATGCTTATTATATCTATATACTTCATTAATATAGAACTTATAATCATTAAGTTTTATATTTTCCTTATAGAATTTTTTCAAAGTTTTACTATTAAGTTTCAATATACTAGGAACAATAAAATAACTATTGGTATTAAAATCACTTCTTAAATTAGATATTTTCTCACAAAGTTCTTGTTTATCATTATTTGAAGTATCTAAATCAAAAGATAAACTAGTATAAACAGATAATTTACTAACAATTCTATCAATATCAAAATATAACTTAATAGTTTCATAGAAACTATCACTATCAAGAATCATCTTTTTATCATAATTCTTAAGTCTTTTTATCATCTTTTTAGCCTTATTATAATCTTTATCAAAACATTCAAAATCACTATAAATAACATCTAAATTCCAAGTATATTTTTTATCAATATCTTTTCTATCTTTCATAATTATCCTTTCTTACTACACATTAAATCTAAAATGACATATATCCCCATCTTGCATAATATATTCTTTTCCCTCAATTCTAGCCTTACCTAATTCTCTAACCTTAAGTTCATTACCAGCAGTAACTAAATCACTATAAGACATAACTTCAGCCTTAATAAAACCTTTTTCAAAATCAGAGTGAATAATTCCAGCACACTCTGGAGCTTTCATACCTTTCTTAAAAGTCCAAGCCCGAACCTCATCCTTACCAACAGTGAAAAATGTAGCAAGTCCAAGTAAATCATAAGTTTTATTAATAAGAGTTTCAACTCCACTTTCTTTAATACCTAAATCATCTAAAAACATTTTCTTTTCTTCATCATCTAATTCAGCAAGCTCACTCTCAAGCTTAGCACATATAATTGCAGTCTCACTACCCTCTTTATTAGCATAACCTATAACTTTTTTAGTATACTCATTTCCAATATTAATATCATTATCTTCTACATTCATAGCATAAATAATAGGTTTCAAAGTAATCAAATTAAATGAACTAATAAGTTTCTTTTCTTCATCATCAAGTCCTAACTTTCTAACAGGAATATTACTCTCTAATGCACACTTTATTTTTTCTAATAATTCTATTTCTTTAACATCATCTTTGTTTTTAGTAGTCATAGCTTTTTTACCAATCTTATTAATTCTTGAAGTAACAATCTCTAAATCAGATAAAACAAGTTCCACATTAATAACCTCAATATCCCTAATAGGATCAACACTACCATCAACATGAATAATATTAGGATCATCAAAACATCTAACAACTTCTACAACAGCATCAACTTCTCTAATATGAGACAAAAACTTATTTCCAAGCCCTTCACCATTACTAGCTCCCTTAACAAGTCCAGCTATATCAGTAAATTCATATGTTGTTGGAATAACCCTTTCAGGATTATACATATTTTTAAGTACATCAACTCTATCATCTGGTACAACAACAACTCCCACATTAGGATCAATCGTTGCAAAAGGATAATTTGCCATTAAAATATTCTTTTTTGTAATAGCATTAAATAAAGTAGATTTACCAACATTAGGAAGACCCACTATACCCGCTGTCAAACTCATAATATCACTTCTTTCTACCAAATTATTATAACAAAAAAAGTCGTATAATACAATACAACTTTTAATTTTATAACATAACCCCAGTACCAATACCAATTGGAATACCAATAATATAAAATGCAAGAATAATAATTAACCATAATATAGTAAAAGCAATAGTATACGGAATCATCAAACTCATAGCATCAGTAATAGTAATAACATCATTTTTTCTTTTATTATAAATATGTAAAAATCCTATTAAAATAACAAAATAACTAAATATAGGAGTAAGTCCTTTGATACTACTATCAGCAGCTCTAAATACAGCTTCAGCAAATTCTGGTGTCATTGAACTTTGCATAAACATTGGAACAACAATAGGAGAAAGAATTGCCCACTTAGTTGATGCCATTGGTATAAAGAAAGTACAAATAGCAACAATTATAAAAGTAACAACAATTAATAATAATCCTGTTAACTGAAATTCATTAAGAAGTTCAGATAAAGAAGCAACTATAAACAGTCCTATATTAGTTTCCTTAAATATCATACAAAATTGAGCAGCAAAGAATATTAAAACCAATAACGATGCAACATCCTTCAAATAATAACTCATACCATCAACTAAATCTCTATTATCTTTAATAGTACCAACTCTAATACCATATATTAACGAACTAAATATAAGTAAAAAAGAAAATATTGTAACAGACCCTTTATAAAAATAAGAACCAGAGCCAAATAACATATCGACATATTTATTTTGATTCAAATCAAGTAACAATCCAGAAAAAGGAAGACCTTTTATAATACAATAAACCAAAAGAATAACTGCTATCAAAGTAGCACCAAGAGATAAAATAACTCCTTTTCTTTCTTTTTTACTAACAACATCCTCTTGAGAAGGTTCTTCTTCATCAAAATAATATTTACCAAGTTTAGGAATAATAAATTTTTCAGTAACAAGCATACCAACATATGCAACCAATATCATACTAATAGCAGTAAAAATAATATTACCATATAAATTAACATTATATGAAGAATCAAGTATTTTACTAGCCTTCTCAGAATATAAAGTAAGCATAGAATCAAATCTATTAACAATAATATTAGCACCATATCCAAAAGTAATACCAGAAAAAGCAGCACATATACCAGCAGAAGGATGTCTACCAAGATTCATAAATAGTATTGCAGCTAAAGGAATAAGTATAACATATCCAACTTCATAAAACATCGAAAAAATAATACCTAACAAAACAACAATAAAAGTTAAAAACTTTCTTGGTACTCTCTCACCAATCATTTTAAATAAAGAATTAAGTAATCCTGATTTATATGCAACACCAACACCAAGTAAACCAATAATTAAATTACCTAATGGTGCAAAATTAAGAAAATTATTAAGCATATTACTAATCAAATACTGAAGTCCAGTTCTATTAAATAAGTTATTAATATTAACGACCTGACTAGTTAAATCACCAGTGGCCTCATTAACAACATAATAACTAGCCTCTAAATTAAGAATACTGCCAATACTACTAAAAATCATAATACCCAAAGTAAGTAATAAAAATAGTAATGCTGGATGAAGTCTAATTTTTTTCTTTTTCATTATATACCACCTTTTTAATTTTTTTATTTAATAAAATTCTAGGAATCATAATAACTCTAGAACATTTAACACATTTAATTTTAATATCTGCCCCAAGTCTTATAATTTCAAAGTCACTACAACCGCAAGGATGAACTTTCTTTAATGTAACAATATCACCTAAATTATAATTCATATAATCACTTCCATATTCACATTATAGCATTAATTTTATTTTAAGTAAATTAATAACTATACATTTTATTTTTTTATTTTGTATCTTTTAATCAAAATGTTGTAAAAAATAATATCATTTGTTATAATATAGAAGTATAGAAAAGGGATGATGAAGTGAAAAAAGAAGTAAATAATGTAAGAAGAAAAAGAAAATTAAATTTTCAAAAAATATTTAATTTAGTAAGTGCAACATTTATACTAGCTTGTTGTATTTTCTATGGAACAAGATTCATAAAATTATATATAGAAAATAATAAAGTAGAAAAAATAACTGTACTAGCAGATAATATTAAAGAAAATAATAAAGAAAACAATAACTTTAAACAAATTAATGAAGATTACTATTTTACAAATGAGGATGAAAATAATTATATAAAATATTCAAATATATTATGGAGAATTATTAAAATAAATTCTGATAAAACAATTACATTAGTATCAAATAATTCATTAACAGCATTAGCTCCTGGTAACGAAAAAGAATATGAAAAAACATATTTAAATATTTGGTTAAATAAAACAGAAAAAGATAATTCTGGTATCTTACAAACAAATTTAAATAATATTGAGAAATATTTAACCTTCACCAAAACATGTAAAGACATTGTTACTAATACTAAAAATATAACCTGTAAAGATAAAATTGAAGATACATATATAACAATTCCATCAATATATGATTATATAAATACTGGTGGCAACAAAGGATTTATGAATAATGAAGAATATTTCTATTTAGCAAATATGAATAATGAAAATAAATTAATGTATATAGATAGTACTGGTAAAACAAATTATACAGACGAAAATGATATATTAGGAATAAAACCTGTAATAACAATAAAAAATACAATAACATTAAAAGAAGGAAATGGTACTAAAGATAATCCATATACTTTTGAAGAAGAACAAGGATTACTAGGAAGCTATATAAAATTAGGTAATGACATATGGAGAATATATAGTATTGAAGATAATATCGTAAAACTATCACTAAATAATTATCTAAAAATAAATAATACTGAAGTAAAATACAAATATTCAAATAATGGATATTATCATAATGACACAAAACAAGGTTCACTTGCATATTATTTAAATAATACATATTTAAACTCACTTAATTACAAAGATAAAATAAAAGAAACAAAATTCGCTAATGGAATATATAGTAATACAACCAATTATGACTATTCAAAAGTATTAACAACAAATGTTGATACAAAAATATCAGTATTAAGTATAGGAAATATTTTCCTAAACAATCAAAATACTAATTACTTTTTATCAACAGGAATATCAAAAGATAGTAGTTTAGTTTATGTTATGCAAGATGATTATAAAGTATATACAAAAGTATCAACCACTAATTTAAGAATTATTCCTACAACATCTATAGAAAAAAGTTTATTAACAAAAGGAAATGGAACAGAAAATAATCCATACGAGGTAGAATAATATGAGTAAAAGAAATAATAAAAAAATATATAAATCAACGATAGTTTTTATCATATTAGACATAATAGTAATAGGATGCTTTATAATGATGTATGGACCATGGGATAAAATAAGAAACATGTATGTAAATACAGCATTAAAAACAATGAATCACCAATATTTTGCTAACATATTTTATAGTCAAGAAACAATAGATAAAATAAATAGCAATAGTTATTTTGTTACAATAAATGAAGATGCAAATATTGATGATGTTATAATAAACACAAAAGAAAAAACAAAATATAAAGATAAATATGAAGAAGAACTATTTACAAGAGAAAATCCAGATGATACATATAAAATAATAAACCTAAAAATAGGAACATCAAAAGGATATCTTGTAGCAATCTATGAGCCAGAAAAAGTAAAATTAATATCAATAAAACAATTTGATATTGGTGGAAAAGGTGAAAGAGTCATAACAATGTGCGAAAGATATGGAGGTTCTGTCTGCATTAATGGCGGAGGTTTCCAAGATGAAGGATATGGATCTGATATACCAATAGGAATAGTAATTCAAAATGGAGAAATCACTTGGGGTAAAGATACTGCTGATACAGCAAGGGATAATGTTATAGGAATTACAAAAGATGGAAAACTAAAATTAATGGCAAATGCCACAGCAAATGAAGCTTTAGCAGCAGGAATAAATGATGCAATGATATTTGGGCCATTTCTAATAGTCAATGGAAAACCTTTAGAAATAGTTGGAGATCCATGGGGCCAAGCACCAAGAGTAGCTATAGGACAAACAAAAGATGGAATAATGCTTTTCTTAGTAGTAGACGGAGAAAATTATATTAATGGTGCAAGCCTTCAAGATATGGTAGATATTTTACAAAGATATGGAGCATATAATGCTGCAAACCTAGATGGAGGACAATCATCAAGTTTAGTAGTAAACAACAAATTATATAATAATCCACCTCCAGCAGCTAAGAGACAAGGTGGAAGATATGTAGTAACAGGTTGGGGATTAATAGATTAAAAGCTTACTTTTTAGTTAAGCTTTTTCATTTACAAAGAATAACATTTTTGTTATAATAACAATGTAAGGAGAGTAAAAATGAGTACAAGAAAAAGAAAAAGAAAATTAAAAAAGAAAGTAAAAATAACATTAATAATATTATTAATAGTTGGAATATCCATATATCCAATATATAAAATAACACATAAAGAAACAACATCTAACAAAACAGATAATAATAAAATTGAAGAAAAAGAAAAACACTATGAATTATCTCTAATTGCTGTAGGAGATAATCTAATACATGGATCAGTATATAGAGATGCAAATAAGCATGCAAATTATAATGGTTATGATTTTAAACCTATAATAACAAATATAAAAGAAATAGTATCAAACTATGATGTAGCTTACTATAATCAAGAAACAATTTTAGGAGGAACAGAACTAGGATTATCTGATTATCCAACTTTTAATTCCCCTTATGAAGCCGGAGATGCGATGATAGATGCCGGATTCAATCTAGTAAGCTTAGCAACAAATCATACCATGGATTCAGGTAAAAAAGCTGTTGAAAACTCTTGTAAATATTGGAACGAAAAAAAAGAAGTATTAACTTCTGGCAGTTATTGTAGTGAAGAAGAAAAAAACGAAATAAGAATAAAAGAAAAAAACAATATTACCTATACAATGTTAAATTATACTTATGGAACAAATGGAATGCCAGTACCAAATGATTACCTAGTTAATGTATGGCCCACAGATATAGATAATATAAATAATCCAGAAAAAGATACAAAATATCAAGCATATAAAACCAAAGTAAAAGAAGATATTGAAAAAGTAAGAGATAAAGTAGATCTTTTAATTGTAGCAATGCACTGGGGTGTAGAATATACACATAATCCAACCGAATATGAAAAAGATATGGCTTCTTACTTATCATCACTAGGAGTAGACCTAATAATAGGAACCCATCCCCATGTCATTCAACCAGTAACATGGATAGATAATACCTTGGTAATATATTCATTAGGAAACTTTTTATCAGCACAATATCAAAACAAAAGTACTTGTACATATTATAAGTGTACAACAGGATTAATGACAAGTTTAAAAGTAGAAAAAATAGAAAAAGGAAAGAATAAAGAAATAAAAATAACAAATATAGAAAATGAATTAATATATAATTACTATAACCAATCAACATGGAGAGAATTTAAAATAATACCATTTAGTAATCCAGAAATAAAAGAATATCTAACAGATTATAAAAAAGTTTATGATACATATAAAGAAGTAGTACAAAGACTAGATAATACTATGTATGTAAAACCAGCAGCAGAATAAAAATATCACTTAATTGTGATATTTTTTTCTTCACATATAGAATTAATAACAACTTCTTTCTTTCCATTAATAACACTATCAATAATAATATTTTCAATATCTTTAGAAATAATTTTATCAATTCTTCTAGCACCAAAATCAAAAAAATTACATTTATTCATAATCTCGTTACTAATATTTTCAGATAATTTAATATTAATATCAGAATATCTATTTCTAACTTCCTCAAGTCTCTTATCTATAATACTAATAATATTATTCCTATCTAATCTATTAAAAATAAGAACATTATCAAGTCTATTAATAAAAGCAGTACTAAAATAATTCTTCAAACTAGAATAAATATTATTATTAGAAATCTTATTAAAACCAATCGAAGATTTTTCAAAACCAATATTTGATGTCATAATAATAACAACATTATTAAATCTAACAATTCTTCCTTTAGAATTTTTTATTTTTCCTTCTTCAAGTATCTGATAAAATAAATTAATAACCGAAGGATGAGCTTTATCAATTTCATCAAGTAAAAGAACACTATTTGGTTTATTTCTAATTTCTTCTAAAATATTTTTATTATCATCATAACCAACATATCCAGGTGAAGAACCAAGTATCTTATTAATAGAAGTACTATCAGAATATTCACTCATATCAAGTCTAATAAAATTATCTTCCCCAACTAAAACCTTAGCATATTCTTTTGCTAATATACTTTTACCAACACCACTAGGTCCTACAAATAAAATAGAATAACATTTATCATTATATCCATATCTAATTCTTTTAGTAATATCCATCAAATAATTAATAACACTCTCTTGTCCTATAATAGTATTAAGTAATTTATCTTTTATACTATCAATATCTTTAAGACTATCAGAAACAATTTCATATACAGGAATACCACATCGGTTACTAATAACAGATGCTACATCACTTTCAGTAACAATATTCTTATCATTTTTACTAGATAATTCAAAATTATTAAGTAATGACATAAGTTCAGTTTCTTTTTTTCTCAAATCATAGGCTTTAACAATATTATTATCAATAATAAAACTATTCTTATCTTTACTTAATTTATTTAATTGCTTCTTAATATCTTTAATTTCATTATCAAGAAAAGATCCCTTTAAACCTACACTAGAGGAAACTTCATCTAAAATATCAATTTCTTTATCTGGCCTATTTCTATCAAAAATATATTTTTCAGACAAATTAATAATAGAGTCAATAATTTTTTCATCAATAAAAACATTATGATATTCCTCATATATTCCTTTAATTTTCATCAAAATATTTTTCGTCTCAGAGACACTTGGTTCATTAATATATACTTTTTGAAATCTTCGCTCAAGTGCTGAATCTTTTTCAATAAATTTCTTATATTCTTCAGTAGTAGTAGCACCAATACATCTAATTTTACCTCTAGCTAATGCAGGCTTTAAAATATTTGAGGCATCAATAGCACCTTCAGCACCACCTGCACCTACTAAAGTATGAATTTCATCAATAAATAAAATAATATCGTTATTATCTTCAATTTCTTTAATAACTTTCTTCATTCTTTCTTCAAATTCTCCACGATATTTAGTACCTGCTACCATCGTAGCCATGTCAAGAGAAATAATCTTTTTATTCAACAAAGACCTAGGAACATCATCATTAGCAATAAGCCTAGATAATTCCTCTACAATAGCAGTTTTTCCAACTCCAGCATCACCAATTAAAATTGGATTATTCTTTGTTCTTCTACATAGTATTTCCATAACCCTTTTAACTTCTTTTCCTCTTCCAATAACAGGATCAAGACCATCGGTTTTAGCTATATTAGTAAGATCTATACCTAAATCATATATAAGTAATTTTTTCTTCTTATTACTTTTTAATTTTTTTATTAAACTATAAGAAAAATCATCATATAATTTTTCAATATCAATTCCCATGCCAATAATAATTCTAATTGCAATACCTTCACCTTCCTCAAGCATTGAGAAAAATAAATGTTCTATAGTAACCTCACCATCATTATTTTCTTTACTATCAATAATAGCATTTTGAATAACCTTTCTAAGTAAAGGAGTATATAAAAAAACTTCATTCTTTTTATCCGTAGTACCAACAATTTTACATAATTCATCCTTAAAATTATTATACATAAGTCCATATCCATTAAGTCTACTACTAATATTTGTATCACTATTTAATATAGCAAGAAGAAGATGCTCTGTTCCAATATAAGGATGACCAAGTTCAATCATTTCATTTTTAGCATTAATTAAAACAGTTTGTGCCTCATCATTAAAATTTCCTATCATAATTTTCTCCTTTCATACTTATTCTATGAATATAATGCTATATTTTGAAAGATTTTAAACAAAAAAAAAAGACATTTTTATAAAAAAAGATATCTACTTAAGTAGATATCAAAATAATTATATTAAAGCCATTACTAATAATATAAGAATTACAAGTAAGAATAACATTAATACAAATCTCCAAATATACTTAACCCATGAAGTATATGGAACATCAAAATATTTAAGTGCCACTATTAAAAGGAAACTAGTAGGTCCAATAATAGATACTATACCATAAATACTTTGAAAAGCCATAGCATATGTACTTAACATAGATTGATCTTCAATCAAGGCAATCATTGGAGAATAAACTCCAGCAATAGTATAATAGAAATCAGTATGTAATAAACTACCTAATACTGAAATAATACTAGAAGTAAATAAGTTTATTCCTAATTTAGTTTCAGAAATCCAAGTAATTATATTAGACATAAATCCATGATTATATGTACATACAAGTATAGTATAAGTAATAATAACTAGAAAGATAATAGGAATCATTTTCTTAGATCCACTAACAAAGTTATCAAATACTTCACTAAATTTAACTTTATAAACAAACTTAATAATTAAAGTAAATATAATCAAAGTAATGATAATTGACATATAAGAGCCCAAGTTAGCCCAATTACCAAATGAATAAATACTATTATATATAATATTAGAAAAAATAGAAAATTCTCCAATCTTAAGACCTAGTAACCATTCATTAAACTTATCAAAACATTCAATACCAAATAAAGTATTCCAAGGTAAATATCCTAATACTAAAACAACAAATATAATAGATAGGATAACAATCATAGGCCAAGTTTTAATATTTTTATAATCTCCCTTAACCTCAGATACATAAGCCTCAGAACTTTCATTAAGCTCATATTTAACTTTTTTATCCTTAACATTCTTTATATGTCTATCAATAAAGAAAATAAGTAAAGCTGTACCTAATACTAATAAAATTAATTTAGGCCATAAGTTAGTATAATCACTAATACCTGTCAACCTTTCAATAGTAGTTGCACTATAACCATAATAATTATTAGGATCTCTAAAAGTTACATATAAACTACTCAAAAATCCTACTAACATAGCAACAATTGTAGAACTAATAGCCACTAATTTATCATAACCAAGAAGTAAGATAATAGCAACAATAAAAGGTACAAACACTAATAGAACATTAACAAGTCCTGTAACAAAGGTAAGTACTGCAAATAGAGCAGTAACAATAAAAATAAATAATTTACTATGTGATTTAACCTTTTGAGCAATATTATCTATTAATTTCTTATAAGCAGGTACTTCGTTAATAACAGCATAAAATGCTCCTAATACTAATAAATAAACCGCAGTATCAAAGAAATAATAGAATGATTGAGCAAAATTAATAAAAACATCACCAAAAGAAATCATTGTATATTTACCCTCTAATCCAGGAACAAAATATCCAAGAATAGCAAGAATACCATCTACAACAAATAGTGCACCTAAAACAATTAAAATTACTTTAAATAAACTATGTTTCTTCATAATAACCTCCTCTACTCATAATTATATCACAAATGAACTAAATGTAAATAAAAAAAGAGAAAAAACTATAGTTTTTCCCTTATTTTTATAGGTTTGATATCTATTTTCTTTCTTTCATAGTAGGAAAAAGAATAACATCTCTTATAGAATCAGACTCAGTAAATAACATACATAATCTATCTATTCCATAACCAATACCACCAGCTGGAGGCATACCATATTCTAAAGCTTCAACAAAATCTATATCTATATCGTTAGCTTCATCATTTCCAAGATTTCTCTCTTTAATTTGATTTTCAAATCTTTCTAATTGATCAATAGGATCATTAAGTTCAGTATAAGCATTAGCAAACTCTTTTCCACCTATAAATAATTCAAATCTATCTACAAATCTAGGATCTTCTGGATTTTTCTTAGTTAAAGGACTAATTTCAATAGGATGTCCATATAAGAATGTAGGTTGAATCAAAGAATCCTCAACATACTTTTCAAAAAATAAATTAACAATATGACCAAAACTCTTTTCATGTTCTTCAACTTCAATATTATGTTCTTCAGCTAGTTTTAAAGCTTCTTCAAGTGTCATATCTTTTTTAAAATCGATGCCTGTTTTTTCTTTAATAGATTCTACCATACTAATTCTCTTCCATGGTCCTTCTAAATTAATTTCATTACCACACCAATTAAAAGTCAATCTTCCAAAAACCTCTCTACCAATAGTTTGAAACATATCCTCTGTCATATCCATCATACCATCTAAATTACTAAAAGCAAGATATGCCTCAAGTTCAGTAAATTCCGGATTATGTCTAGTATCCATACCTTCATTTCTAAATACTCTTCCAATCTCATAAACAGCTTCCATACCACCAACAAGTAATCTTTTTAAAGGAAGTTCCAAAGCTATTCTAAGATACATATCCAAATCCTGTGCATTATGATGTGTAGTAAAAGGTCGAGCACTAGCACCTGTAAGTAAAGTAGTAAGAACAGGAGTTTCTACTTCAACAAATCCTCTATTATCCATAAAATTTTGAATACATCTAATAATTTTTGGTCTAAGAAAAGCATTTCTTTTAGATTCCTCATTCATAATTAAATCAACATATCTTCTTCTATATCTCTCTTCAATATCAGTAAGACCATGATACTTTTCAGGTAAAGGTCTAAGAGCTTTAACCAAATGAGTATACTCCAAACACTTAATAGTAAGCTCACCAGTTTTTGTTTTCATAACCTTACCAGTCACACCAACAATATCTCCAATATCCGCAGTCTTAAATAAATTATAAGATTCTTCACCAACATCATTAATAGATATATATACTTGCATTTTACCAGTCTTATCCTGAATACTAAAGAAAGAAGCTTTTCCCATCTTTCTAATAAACATAATCCTACCAGCAATAGTAACTCTATCATCTAATTCTTCTAATTTATCATGATCATAATCTTTATATTTATCTTTTATCTCACTAGCAAAATGACTCCTATCAAATCTATGTCCAAAAGGATCAATACCCATTTCTCTAATTCTATTTGCTTTTTCAATTCTAACTAATTCTTGATCAGTTCTTTCCATTTTTTATCATCCTCTCCTATTACTTTAGTCTTAGCAATAATATCATGTAATCCTCTACCATCCTTCTTATACAACATCATAAGAAGTGATATAACAATAAATAAGCTTTCAATAACAGATACTACACTAACACTATAATTAAAACTTTCAATATCTAAAAAGTTAATACTAATTAAACTATATAAAGTTGTAATAATACCATATATAAATAAACTCCTAATTAAAATATTCCATATACTAGCTCTTTCACCTTTATCATTTACAACTCTAATCTTACAAATCTTCTTACCTAAAGTTTGTCCCTTATTAAAATAAGCAAAAACAATATAATAGCCAATGATTATAACGCAAGTTATAACATTGACAGGAAGTTTCCGTTTAGTAAGTTCATAATTAAGGGGCAATGCTTCTTCATTATATTCTTCAATCGTAATATTTCCATTTTTATATTCATTAGTTAAATTATTAACCTTTTCTGTAATATCACTACCAACATTAATATTAGCAGTAATAAAAGATAGAACAAGTAAAATAATAAAATAATCAATCATATATGCAAATATTCTCTTAAAAAAATCTGCCTTCATTAAAATCACCTGTAAATATATTATATACTATTTTCCAATATTTTCAAATAATTATTTAAAATTTTCTGAAGTTCCTCTTTTGTAGTAGCTTTAAATATCTCTTTTTTTACTTCTTGACTACCAGGCATACTCTTTAAATACCAAGCAATATGACTTCTCATTTCAAGAACAGCAACCTTCTCTGACTTAATCTTTAATAAATAATCTAGATGATGAAAACACATATCAATCTTTTCTCTATAATTAGGTTTATCTATTATAATACCAGTTTCAAAATAAGTAACTAGTTGCTTAATAAACCAAGGATTCCCAAGCACACCCCTTCCTATCATAATAGCATCACAACCAGTATAAGAAAACATTTTTTTAGCACTCTCAATATCTTTAATATCACCATTACCAATAACAGGAATATGAACACTCTCTTTAACTTGTTTTATAATATCTAAATCAACATTTCCAGAATAACCTTGACTTCGTGTTCTCCCATGAACAGTAATAGCGCTTGCACCAGCTTTTTCACAAATCATAGCAACTTCCACTGCATTAATACTATTATTATCCCAACCACTTCTAATCTTAACAGTTACAGGAACACTAACAGTTTCCACTACTGATTTAACAATATCATAAATCTTATCAGGACTCTTAAGTAATGCAGCACCAGCTTGCGATTTAATAGCAACTTTAGGAACAGGACATCCCATATTTATATCAATAATATCAGGATTCATAATATTTTCAACCATTTTTGCAGCTTCCACAAAAGTTTCTTTATCGCTACCAAATATTTGTTGAGTTATAGGTCTCTCACACTCTTCAAAATAAAGCATATCTTTAGTTTTTTTACTATCATATATAAGCCCCTTATCACTAACCATTTCAGCATAGATAAGACCACAACCCATCTCTTTAATAATTTTTCTAAAAGCACTATTACAAATACCAGCCATAGGAGCAAGAACAATATTATTTTTAATTAACACATTACCTATTTTAAACATAAAATCACCCACTTGTAAGTATTTTAACATAAATAAAAGAAAAAATTAAGTAAAATCTTAATTTTCTCTTTTATTTAACAATATATAAAAAATCATATAAAAAATTAGTAACCAAATAAGATAATCCAAAAATTAACAATATATAAAAAATCTTTGCTTGATATATCTTATTTTTCTTAAATATTCCATTCAAATTTAAACCACCAATAGCATAAACAACTAAAGGTAGAATAAATAAATATAAAATAAACTTAATCATTTTCTATTTCCTTAATCATATTATTTCTTCTAATATACTTATTAATATTAGAAAAAGGCGTAGTAATAAAACAATTAACTATTTTTTTCATCAAATCATAATCAATTTCTTCACTCATAGCAATAACATTAGCATCGTTATGACTTCTAGATAGAATAGCCTCACTTTCATTAGATACTTTAGCACAATAAACACCTTTCATTTTATTTAATGCAATACTCATACCAATTCCAGTACCACATATTGCTATACCAAAATCAATTTCATTATTCTGAATATCTTCTCCCAATTTTTTAGCATATATAGGAAAATCAACAGATTCAGAACTATTAGTACCATAATCAATAATAGTAATATCAATCTCATCAAAATATTCTTTAAGCCTTTCTTTGACATTAAAACCTCTATGATCACTAGCAATTCCAATTTTAATATTCATATATATCATCCTCTTTCAATATCAATTATAACCAATAAAATAAATAAATAAAACATAATTATACAATTTTTACATTTTTTTTACATATATAAATATAAAAAAAGACAACAATTATTGTCTTTCTAACATATATAAGTTATCAAGTAAAATACCAGTTCCCTCAGCTACACAAGTAAGTGGAGATTCTGCTATAAATACAGGTACTTTTAATTCCTGACTAAGAATTTGAGAAAATCCATCTACTAAAGCACCGCCACCAGTAAGAACAATTCCTTTATCAATAATATCAGCAGATAATTCTGGTGGAGTTTGTTCCAAAATACCTTTAACAGCATGAATAATAGTATAAACACTTTCTCTAAGTGCCTCTTCTACCTCATCACTAGTTAAAGTAATAGTATGAGGTAATCCGGTAACTAAATCTCTGCCTCTTACTTCCATTTTTTCATTTCTAGAACCTGGAAATACAGTACCAATAGTAATTTTAATTTCTTCAGCAGTTCTTTCTCCAACTAAAAGCTTATATTTATCTTTAATATATTTAACAATATCATTATCAAAAGCATTACCAGCAATCCTAATTGAAGCACTATTAACAATACCACCTAAAGATAAAATAGCAATATCAGTAGTACCTCCACCAATATCAATAACCATGTTTCCACTAGGTTTAGAAATATCCATACCAGCACCAATAGATGCCACCTTAGGTTCTTCCTCTAAAAATACTCTTTTTGCTCCAGTTCTTTCAGCAGCTTCTTTAATAGCATTTTTTTCTACCTGAGTAATATTAGATGGACAACAAATAAGAATTCTAGGTCTAGAAAAAAAACTTTTACCATTAACTTTTTTAATAAAATAATTAAGCATAACCTCTGTAGTTTCAAAATCCGCTATTACACCATCCTTCATAGGTTTAATAGCTTTAACTTTACCAGGAGTTCTTCCAAGCATCTCATGAGCTTCAGAACCTACTGCTAAAGGTTTCTTAGTATCAGCATCAATAGCTACAACAGATGGCTCATTTAAAACAATACCCTGCCCCTTAATATAGATAAGTACATTCGCAGTTCCTAAGTCAATACCAATATCCTTATTAAACACAAAATCACCATCCTTATCTCTATTTTACCACAATTTAACATTTTTTAATATACTTAATTACACATTTCTAGTCAAAAACTTTCTTTTTGTTGATTCTCCACCTCTAATATGTTTAATATCAGTATGATAATTCATAATATTTGACACTTTTTCATATAACAATTTGTCAATCAAATAAAGACGATCTCTCATATCTTTATGTACAGTACTTTTAGATACCCCAAAAATATAAGAAGTTTCCCTAATAGTTTTATCATTTAAAATAATATATTCTGCTTCACTAATAACCCGATTATATATTCTATTATTCATATATTCACCTAAATAATTATATTAAATATAGAATATAATTATGTAAAAAACTATTTATACTATAATTCATCTAAAGATTTATTATAATATTCTTCTGGATTAACAATTTTTCCTTTGTAATATAATTCAAAATGTAAATAGTTACCATCACTATTTTCAATATTAGACAAACCACTTTTAGCAATAATTTGACCCTGAATAACTTTATCATCCTTGCTTACATTAACTTCAGATAGACTTTGATAAACAGATATTAAATCATTATTATGTCTTATCTCAATTGTAGTACCCATGATATCATTCTTTTGAACAGAAATAACCGTACCATCTAAGACGCTAATAATATCAAACACATTTTCACAAGTATAATCTACACCAGAATTTTGCATATATGTATTTTCATAAAAAATAATAGATTTTTCTTGTTGATCACTGCTAGCATTATAATCATAAAAAGATTTAGCAATTTTAACATTATTATCAAGATAAGGTCTAACAATAGAATTAATAGTACTAACAACAGGAACATCCTTATTAGCACCTTCAATAATTTCACCATCAACATATTTTAAATTATTATTCTTATTTGAAAACAATACATTATTAGCAAATTTACCAACAAAAAACATAGTAAATAAAAATGCAATTACCAAAGTACCATATATTACAGGTACAAAAAATGATTTAATTCTTTTATTATTCATAATTTCACCTCTAATATAATTGTTTCCTAAATTTAAAAATATATACATCAATTTTCCATTTTTTTTATATTAGTACCTGAATAATAATATTTTAAAATTTCTTTATAATTATACCCTTCCTGTGCCATTCCTTCTGCACCATATTGACTCATACCAACACCATGTCCATATCCTATTGTATCAATAATAATCTTATCACCTACTTTTTTTAAAGAAAAATCGGTAGATTTAAGACCTAATTTATCATATAAACTTCTTCCAGTAAATTCGGTACCATTAATACTTAAAGAAATAATTCTATTAGTACTACTTCTTTTTAAAACTTTAAAATCAAAAGTATTAGAAAAAGATAACCCTAATTTTTCATAAAAAGAATTTATATTCATTGAAGTAGTACTTCTAAAAGCCGAACTAGTTTTTTCATCCCAAGAAGATTTGACACTTTTCAAATAAGGTAAATCAATATCAAATACTAAAGATGCAGTTTCAGTATAACCATTACTCGTAGAAAAAAATAAAGCATCAATAACCTCATTATTATATTCCAAGTATTCCATACTAGTTTCATTAACTGCTTCTCTTAATTTATTTATATTATTAACATAATTTTCTCCCCATGCATTTTTTAAATAATCAGAATCCAAATATACTTGATTCATTATCGAGTCAACAACATCATAAGTATTATTAATATTATAATTCATTCGTGTAAGTGCATAACTTCGAGCAGCAACAGCCTGAGCTTTAAAAGCTTCTTTTTCAAAATAAATTGGCATTTCCCCTGCTAAAACACCAACAATATATTCTTCAAAAGGAATATACTCAATATTCCCAGTATTAACTCTTTTAACCCTAATAATAGTATTAGACATATATTCAATTTTTATTTCATCTTTTTTATCAATATCATAAAAATTAATTATTAAAAAAGGAACAAAAATTACAAAAATAGTAATTAAAATAATTTTTTTCATATTAATACCTCAATTTAATTATATGATATATAATAAGAAAATAATGTCGAAAAAAAGAAGTGTTAATTACCACTTCTCAAAACTTCAAACTTTACATTTCTAGTTAAACTTAAAATATTAGGATCCTTTTCAGTAGAAAATGCTAAATCAAATAAAGTACCTTTATCAAATCCAACATTACCACCTCTATCAAGTACAATAGCAAGAAAACTATTCATACCTGGAACACCACTTATCCTAATTATAGAATAAAATGGAAAATATTTATCAGCGGCTACTATTCTAACACTTCCAAATTCACTATCTTCATAATATATATTTTTTGTTAAATCATAACCAGTACTAGTTTTTCCCCCACAACCTACACAATCTGGACCATATCCTGTTAAATTACCAGTAAATGTTTCAATTGCTACTCTATCACTAAAATCAGGAACTAATGGTGTACTATTACTTTCTTCTTTTTTAGAAGTTTCTTCCTTTACATCTTCTTTATTCACTTCAACATTATTATCATTAACCTTCTCATCTTCTTGATTTTCTTCATTCAAAGGAATAACAATACTATCATCAAAAGAATTAAGAAGTTTTTCCTCTCTCTTAAAAAGGATAGACGTTTTATCAGACATCTTTTCAAAATTATTATTATTAACAACTATATTTTCACTATTATCTTTACCATAAAAAACAATAAATAAAAATAAACTAACAACTAACAATTGTGAAGAAATAGTTATAACCTTAGCAGTTATTTTCTTCATTAATCTCACCTCATTAATATTTTAAAGCATATTAATTGTAACATTATTTAGAAAAAAAGTCAAATATCTCCTCCGCATTAGCAGTAGTAACCTCTGAAACATCATTAATTGAAATGTTTTTAATATCTGCTATTGTATTAGCAATAAGTGGTATATATTCAGGACTATTACTCTTACCACGATAAGGAACAGGTGTAAGATAAGGACTATCAGTTTCAAGTAAAATGTGTGATAAATCAATATTTTTAACTACTTCTCTAATATTTTTTGCATTTTTATAAGTAATTATACCACCAATTCCCAATTTATAACCAATTTTAATAAATTCTCTAGCCATTTCAACTGAACCACTAAAACAATGAATGCTCCCAAATAAATTATACTCTTTTAATATATTATATGTATCTTGAATAGAATTTCTACTATGAACAATAATTGGTTTATTATACTTATTTGCAATATCAAGTTGTCTCTTAAATATTTCTTTTTGTTTATCCTTATCTGTATTATCATAATAATAATCAAGACCAATTTCTCCTATTGCAACAATTTTAGGATTACTAATATTATTCTCTAAAAATTCAAAATATTCATCTTTAAAATCATCTAACTCAGTAGGATGAAATCCTATGGCTCCATAAATAACATCGTACTTGTTAACAAGTTCTAAAACTTCTTTATTAGAATTTATATCACAACCATTTACAATAATTCTATTAACATTATTCTTTTTACACTGATTAACAACTTCATCAATATTATCATAATATTCACTAAAAACATGACAATGTGTATCAATAAACATAAAACAACCTCCTAATAAAAAATCATACTAAAATATAGTACAATTATTTAATATAAAAATATATAATAGAAATTAAAACCAAACCAACATAAAAATAATCAATAATATTACCATAAATTAAAACAAATAAAATAAATAATAATATTAAAAATAAAAATAACACTTTAAACAAAACACCTTGATTTTTTTTCTTAAGCATTGCCTACCTCCTTTTTAAGTACTGCAATACTACAAACCAAATATAACATAATTTTAAAGATATGTAAATAAAATATCAACCATTTTACAAAAAAAGAATTAAGAATTACTTAATTCTCAATTCTTTGAAATAAAACTTCTGATTTATTAACTTTAGTACCAGACTTATAACCACCAAATTCAAATATACTATCGTAAGAAGTATTAAAAGTATTAATCTGATTAAATATCTTATCACAAGTATCAGGAATAAAAGCCTGAAGAAGCACACTGCTAATTCTAATACATTCAATTAAATTATATAAAACTGTATTAAGTCTATCTCTCTTAGATTCATCTTTAGCAAGTACCCAAGGCATAGTTTCATCAATATATTTATTACAATTTCTAAGTAAATCAAAAATACTAGTAATAGCTTTTGATACCTCTAATTTATCCATATAATCATTAACAACATTTCTTAAATTAATTGCTTCATTAATTAACTTATTATCAATTTCTTCATTAACATTAGTATTAGTAACAATACCATCAAAATACTTATTAGCCATACCAATAGTTCTATTAACTAAATTACCCAAAACATTGGCAAGATCTCCATTAGTTCTATTAATCAAAGCTTCCTCTGAAAAACTACCATCACTTCCAAAAGGAACCTCCCTCAAAACAAAGTATCTAACAGCATCAACACCATAAGAATTAATATATTCTCTAGGATCTTTATAATTACCCAAACTTTTAGAAATCTTACCACCATTAATAACAAGCCATCCATGTCCAAAAACTTTTTTAGGTAATGGTAAATCTAAAGCCATAAGCATAATAGGCCAAATAATAGTATGAAATCTAACAATTTCCTTTCCAACAATATGTAAATCCGCAGGCCAATATTTTTTAAATAAAGAATCATCATCACTTAAATAACCTAAAGCTGAAATA
>CAMFBT010000004.1 GCA_945948625.1 uncultured Mycoplasmatota bacterium
ATTTCCCATAAATATTTTATACTTATATCAATTATTAAATAATAATATATAATATGGAAGATAATTTAGATAGATTAAAAGAAATAAAAGATGAAAATATTGTATGGATAATATATATAGGTATAATAATATTAAGTTATTATGCTAATTACAAAGAAGTAAAATATATATTATATAATGATGAAAAAAGTAGAAAAAAATATCAAGATACAATGATACTAATATTTACAATATTAGTAATTATATATTACTACTTCACCAAACAAACCTATATAAATATAAAAAAATTAAATTCAAGAGATAGTGAAAAGAAAATAACACTAACATATGCTTCTTTTATAGGAACATTGTTAGTGTTAATAAGCGGAATAATATTTTTATCCATAGTAATATTAGATGAAAATATTGAAGTAGAAATAGCTTTTAACTAAAAATACTATTTTTCAGAAAACAAGCTATTAATGTTCTTTTTAGGCATAAGTACATAAACATCATGATCAATCTTAATATCATAAACACCACTCATATCATCAAAAGATTCACCATCAATACATAAAGGTTTCTTTAAATTACTATTAAATCTAATTTTAAGATTATCAGTTTTATAAAAATAAAATCCTGGTATTTTACTAGCATCATATAATGCAAAGAAATATAAAGTTTTAACAATATCTTTTAATTTAGTAATATTACAAAGTAATATCTCAAATTTATTATCATCTAATTTAATATCTTTATAAAAATTATTAATACCTGCTACTCTATTAGCATTAGTAATAAGAGCAAATGAAAATAATCCTCTATATTTTTCACCATCTATTTCATAGCTAATATCATAAAGTTTAACTTTCCTAAAAAAATCTTTAGCTCCCTCTTTAATATATGCTAAATGACCAAGTCTTTTTTTAAGTTCTCTAGGAGTCTCATAAGGAATATTCATAAACTTTCCAAAACCAGCTGAATAAACAAATGGTTTATCATTTATAGTACAAATATCTATTCTCTTAATTTCACCCTCTAAAGCCAATTTTAAATTATTAATAATATTTTTACCATAACCCCACATAGTTCCAACATCATTAGTAGTACCTGAAGGTAAATGACAAAGAATAAGTCTATCTTTTCTTCTAAAATTACCTGTCATAACCTCATTAAAAGTACCATCACCACCAATAGATATAACAAGATCATAATATTCACAATTAGTCACAATATCTGTGGCATTACCTTTATATTTAGTCATTTCAACAGTTACTTCATAATTATAATTATTAAGTAATTTTTTTATTTTAGGAAGAATTTCTTCCATATTATGTTTACCAGAATTAGGATTATATATAACTAAACATTTTTTCATAAGATCACCTATATTAATTTTATCATAAGTAATAGAAAAAAGGAATATCTAACTACTCCTTTACTTCTTTACCTTCCTTTTTTTCTTTCTTTTTATTAATTGAAATATCATAATGTTCTCTTACCTGCTTTTCAATTTCATCAGCAATGCTCTTATTTTCTTTTAAATAAATCTTAGCATTCTCTTTACCTTGACCAATCTTATTACCCTTATAAGCATACCAAGCACCACTCTTCTCAACAACACCAATTTCTGATGCCAAATCTAAAAGTTCACCTTCTTTAGACACACCTTCACCATACATAATATCTACAACAGCACTTTTAAAAGGAGGTGCAACTTTATTTTTAACAACCTTAACAGTAGTTTTATTACCAATAACATCAGAGCCAACTTTTAATTGTTCTCCTCTTCTAATATCTAATCTAACTGAAGAATAATATTTAAGAGCCTTACCACCAGGAGTAGTTTCAGGATTTCCAAACATTATCCCAACTTTTTCTCTTAATTGATTAATAAATATAACTATTGTATTAGTTTTATTAATAGAACCAGACAATTTTCTAAGTGCCTGACTCATAAGTCTAGCCTGTAACCCAACATGAGAATCCCCCATTTCTCCATCAATCTCAGCCTGTGGAACCAAAGCAGCTACAGAATCGATTACAATAATAGCTACTGCTTCACTTCTAACTAAAGCATCACATATTTCTAAAGCTTGCTCTCCAGTATCAGGTTGAGATAATAATAACTCATCTGTATTAACACCCAAATTATGAGCATAAACAGGATCTAACGAATGCTCAGCATCAATAAATGCCGCTCTACCACCATTTTTTTGAACCTCTGCTATAGCATGAAGTGCAAAAGTAGTTTTACCTGAAGATTCAGGACCATATATTTCAATAATTCTTCCTTTTGGATAACCACCTACACCCAAAGCAATATCTAAGCTAAGAGACCCACTTGGAGAAACCTCTATCTTCTTATGTTCCTGTTCTCCTAATTTCATAATTGCACCTTTTCCAAACTGTTTTTCAATATCAGCAAGAACTTGTTCTAATGCTGTATCTTTTTCTATACTTTTTGCCATATTTTCCTCTCTTTCAATTACTTTCCTTAATTACAATATAATTGTACAATACTTTTTTTTGCTTGTCAACACTTTTTGATACATTTGTTCGCTTTTTTAGTGAAAAATAAAATATTGCTTCTATAAAATAATGAAACAATATTTTAATATTATCTTTCTTTCAAATAAGGTTTTGCCATAATATAATATTTAACACCAGATATTACAGATAGTATAGAAGAAACTGCTAATAGAAAATCTGAAATTCTAAGAGATAATAATTCAAATGGTAAATTATAAAATAATGTAAGAATAATTCCTATCATTAATGTAGCAGTTTTAACTTTAGCAATCCCAATCGCTGCAACTGCATGACCTTTATTACCTATAACCATCTTAATAGAATCAACTACTATATCTCTAGCTATAATAACTACAACTATTATTGCACTAATCTTTCCACTACATCCTAATATAACAAGTACAGAATTAGTAAGTAGTTTATCACTAATAGCATCAACCATTTTTCCAAAGTCAGTAACCATATTATATTTTCTTGCAACATATCCATCTAAAAAATCAGTTAAAGATGCAATAACAAATAAAACACCAACTATAATATATTTTAAATCAACACTTATTTTTCCAGCAACCAAATAAGTAGGAAAATCAATACCCATTTGATCAAAAGGAAATAAAAGTAATATTATAATAATAATAGCCATAACCACCCTAGACATTGTAATCTTATTAGCTTTATTCATAAATTATCTCCTTATACTATATGTTATATTATTATCACTAAAATCATTCCCTTTATAACTACTGATAATAAAATAACCAGCTACTACCAAAACAATAATAATAAGTAATAGAATTACTAATTTAGGAACTTTAAACTTACTATTCTCTTTTGTATATGGAGAAATAGCATCTTTAGTTTCCTTCTTATCCTTTTTAGCCTTTTCTATCAAATCAACTGGAATCTTTGAAGTTATATCAAATAAATATTCATTAAATTCATCTAATATTCTCTCACTATCTAATCCCAAATATTTAGCATAATCCCTAATAAAATACTTTAAATAAAAAACATCTTTAAAATCTTCTGTTTTACCCTCTTCAATACCAGATATTTGACTAGGTCTCATTTTTAAATCTTCAGCAACTTCCTCAATAGAAAGACCATTTTCTTCCCTTTTCTCTTTTAATTTAAGCCCAATATTTTTCATAATACTCCTTAATAATAATAAATCTTATAAGCCATGTTCTGTACCTATTACTAGGCGGTAAATATTTATCTATGACATAAGTCATTCCTACTAAATTCAAATTCTTTAGTTACGGATTCCCCTACCATAATTTGGGTTTCTTGCTTGTGGGGTTTACCTCGTTTCATTCTATTTATTTCTAAATAGACTCGTCTCTGTGGCACTTTTATATGTCCTTTATCATAGTTACCTTTAGATAAAAGACAAGCCGTCAGTTAAACTGCCTTAGGTTATTTTTTCCCTAAGCACAAACACTACTATCATCTCAGATAGTGCAAGCATGGACTTTCCTCTACATAATAAATATGCAGCATTTACCCAGATATATTATTGTTGTTCTTTACCTAATATAATTTTTTCTAATTGTGATATTCTTCTTAAAAGATCAACATTAGTGATTTCTTTCTCACCTATTCTAGCAGCTTCAATACTAGATTTTAAATTTCTTACTTCATTCTTTAAAGCAGTATTTTCATCTACTAAATTCTTTCTCTCTTTTTCTAAACTTCTAATAATATTATTATATTCATTATAATCCTTAATAATAACATCTAGAAACTTATCAACCTCTTGAGGCCTATATCCTCTTGCATCAATTTTAAATTCCTTTTCTAAAATATCTTGCATTGTCAAAGTAATTCTATCATTGTACATTTTTGGTCACCTCTACAATAAAATTATCTCAAAAAAAATATTATTTGTCAATTAAAAAGAACTTCTTTTTAACTAGATATAATTCTATCATAAATATAAAATATTGTCAAAAAAAGATGGTATATTTTTTTGCTATTTTCTACCAATCTTCTTACTTTGTAATTCTTCCATTTTTTTTATAGAAGCATTATACACATATAATGATAATACAATAATATCATCAGTCAGATCATTAAATGTACTAGCACTAGAGGCTAATCCATTCATCACAACATTTCCTATTTTTTTAATAATAATATCTTTTTCTTCCTTTGAAAGCATATTAATTTTATCAATTATTTTATCATTTTCAGAACCAAGTTCATTCTTAATAATTAAACTAAACCACTCTTTAGGAACAAGAAAACCAAGTTTATTTCTAACCTCATGATTTCTAGTAAAACCATCTAATTCACCATTAATAATAAATCTAGCAATGGCATATATACATTGATCTTTATTATATTTTTCAAGTGTTAATTGTATACATTCATAAAAAGTTCGTCTTCCCATATCAACAATTTCTTTTTTTAGCACATCCGGTGGAAAATTAACCATAATAATATTTCTAATTGAATCTTTTCTAGTAAAAACTTGAGCATCACCAGTATTTACATAATGTACTAAAATTTTATGAACATAATTTATATCATAATAATTAGAAAGTTTATATATAACATAAAGTAATTTATCTTTTCTATCATCAACTAAAATACCATCATTAGTAAGACTATCATTATTAATATTTTGATATTCAAATAATTTATCTTCAGTTAAAACACCATCTAAATTATCTACTAATACATTAGAAGTCTTAACAAAATTAGTAAGATCACTACCATTTTGATATTCATTTAATAAATAAGACGAATTTTGACTACATATAAATATTTCTCTTTTAACAAACTTTGAAAAATCTTTTATACTAACATTATCTAATTCTCTTTTACTTCTTTTACTATCAAAATAATTTTTAAATAATTTACATAATATCCAGTTATAAGAAATTGTACCACAATCTAATGTCATAGAAACATTACCCGTATTTAAAATAAAAGGATTTGCTTTTACTGTAGACTTATACTTCAAAGAATTAACATAATTTTTCACTTTAATAGCTTCTTCTTTACTACTAACTCTAACTACTAAAACATCATTTCTCATCTCTTTAGCTACTTTACTTTGAGTAATAATATTCTCTTTAATAATATAATCAAATAAAGATTTAGAAACATTATATAAGTTTTTAATATCACAAGAAACATATAATTTTATACTATTATTCATTTTATCATAAAAAGTTTTATCATCAACATATTGTCCCCTATTCTCAATAGCAAAGAAATAACCATTACTAAAGCATTTAATCTTTTTAGCAAAATTATTACTTAATCGAGCTTGAATACCTATTAAATTATCTCTATCTATTCTAGTTTGGACACCATTTTGTACACTAAATGCCCTAAGTTCATTATAAATAGTATCCATAGTTATTTCAAAATTAGGATTTTGTATATATATCTTTTTTAAATATTCCAAAAATAATTCTCTTTCTTCACTACTACTCATCATTATTAATTTCCTTTACTAAATTATCTAATTCTATAGTATCATCCAAAAGTAATTTCATGCTATTATCTTCTATTTCTTCTTTAGGTATCTTAGTGACAACTTTAACTATTTTTCCATCTATAGTAATTTCTTTTCCTTTCATAACTACTCCTCACTTATCTTTTTATAATAATTATATCTATTAATAGACCACTTTTTCTGTTCTTCGAGTATCTTATTAGCATTATCACTATTAACATTCTTTAAATTAGCATATCTATTCTCTGTCATCAAATAATCTTCATATTTATCAAAATTAGGATTCTTTGAATCAATAATTAATTTACCAGTATCAGGGTTATATCTAAAAGTAATAAAATATCCACATTCAGTAGCCAAATATGCATTAGTTTGTGAATGTTCCATACCACTTTTAATACCATGTTCAATACATGGACAATAACAAATAACAATTGAAGGTCCATTATAACTACTTGCTTCTTTTAATACTTTCAAATACTGTTCACTATTATAACCAATATTAGTCGTAGCTACATAAACATGTGGATAGCACATAGCAATTCTAGCCAAATCCTTTTTATAACTATCCTTTCCATATGAAGCAAAAGCAAGAGTAGCCCCCTTATTCGAAGATTTAGAAGCTTGACCTCCAGTATTAGAGTAAACTTCAGTATCTAAAACCATTATGTTAATATTATCATTTTTTGATAAAACATGATCAATACCATCATATCCTATATCATATGCAAATCCATCCCCTCCAACTATCCACATAGATTTAGGAATAATATAATCTTTCATATCATTTAAATAAGGATGTTTTTTATAATCAATTTCATTATATACTTCTCTGCATATATCATAATTATCCATATTATCAAGCCATTTTTTAAAAGTTTTATTTCTAGGATATTCTTTCATATATTTTCTAATTTTATCTCTTTTCAAATTAATACCATTAAGAATACCATAACCATATTCAGCATTATCTTCAAATAAAGAACTAGCCCAAGCCGTACTATAAGGAAAACTAGGAACACTACCTCCATATATAGAAGAACAACCAGTAGCATTAGCAATAATCAAATTATCATTAAACATTCTAGTTAAATTAGTCAAATATGGTGTTTCACCACATCCAGCACAAGCACCAGAATATTCAAACTTAGGCATCCTAAAACTTATATTTTTACTAGTTAAAATACCATTATCATATTTATCATTAACATTATTTTTAAGCAAATAATCAAAATCTTTATCGTGTTTACTATTAGGTACCATTTTAATAGCTTTATTTCCCATTTTACCAGGACAAATAGCAGCACAAACTCCACAACCAGTACACTCTTCATAATTAATACCAATAGAAAAATTAACATCTTTAGGCATAATTGAAGGTATACTCTTAATTCTATTATTATCTTTATCAAGTAAAAAAGGTCTAATAACACCATGTGGACAAGAAAAAGCACACTTATTACACTGAATACAATTTTCCGGTATCCAATCAGGAACAACTTCTGCTATATTTCTTTTTTCATTTTTAGTAGTACCACCACTAAAAGTACCATTAGCAATTGAAAGAAAACTACTAACAGGTAAACTATCACCTTTAAGTAAATTAATACTTTCATTAAAACTCAATTCCGTATTATCAAAATATTTAGCATTAATAAAGTCTTTAGGAATAGTAATTTCTTCTAAATATTTAAGAGAATTATCAATAACATTATTATTAATATCAATAATCTTCTTTCCCTTAGATATAAACCTAGATTTATTATTTTCTTTCATAATACTAATAACCTTATTAATATTATAAATATCCATAATCTTAAAAATACATACTTCCATACAAGTATTAATCTTATTTTTAAGTCCAAAATTACCCGCTACTTTATAAGCATCAATAATATAAAAATGAATATTCTTTTTTGCAAGTAAATATTTAACTTTATTAGGTAAACTATTAATTAAATCATCTTTACTTAAACTAGTATTAAGAAGTAAAGTTCCACCATCCCTAATATTATCAAGAATATCATACTTATACATATAAGAATCTTTAGAAACAACAATAAAATTAGGATTATCAACATAATAAGTACTTCTAATTTTATTATTATCTATTCTAATATGACTTCTAGTAACTCCTCCTGACTTTTTAGAATCATACTGAAAATAACCTTGAACATATTTTTTAGTATTATCTCCAATAATTCTAAGAATATCTTTAGAAGTAGAAACCATACCATCAGAACCATATCCATAAATAAGCATTTGATAAGTATTATTATCTATTTTAAAATCATCATCAAAATCTAAACTTAAATTAGTTACATCATCATTAATACCAATAGTAAAATTATTCTTCATTTCACCATTTAAATTATCATAAACAGCTTTTATCATTGAAGGAGTAGTATTTTTAGAAGATAAACCATATCTTCCCCCAATAATTTTAATATTTCTATCTTTTAATGAATTAACAACATCTAAATACAAAGGTTCACCACTACTACCAGGTTCTTTAGTCCTATCAAGAACAGCTATTTTTTTAACAGTACCAGGAATAACTTTATTTAAATATCCACAACTAAAAGGTCTATATAAATGAACAGTAACAACACCTACTTTTCTTCCCTCATCATTTAATTTATCCACAACCTCTTTTATACATTCACAAACAGAACCCATAGCAATAATAATATCAGTAGCATCAGATTTACCATAATAATTAAAAGGTTTATAATCAGTTTTACATATCTTATTAATCTTATCCATATAGTAAACAACATTAGATATAGCATCATCATAAAACTTATTTCTAGATTCCATATGTTGAAAATAAACATCATCATTTTCAGCAGTACCTCTAGTAGTTATTTTATCATTAGAAATTGCCCTATTTCTAAATCTTTTAAGAGCATTCTTATCAATTAAAGTTTCAATCTTACTTAGATCAACTTCCTTAATTTTATCAATTTCATGACTAGTTCTAAAACCATCAAAAAAATTAATAAAAGGAAGTGACGATTTAATACTAGATAAATGAGCAATCATTGCCATATGATAAGCTTCTTCAACTGAAGAAGAAGAAAGCATACAAGCACCAGTTTGACGTACAGCATAAATATCTTGATGATCACCAAAAATACTAAGACTATGTGTAGATAAACTTCTTGCCGCAACATGAATAACAGCTGGAAGCATTTCTCCTGCTAATTTATAGATAGTAGGTATCATAAGAAGTAATCCTTGACTAGCAGTATAAGTAGTAGCTAGAATTCCACTTTGAAGTGCTCCATGAACAGTAGCAGCAGCTCCTTTTTCAGATTGCATTTCTATTACTTTAACCTTGTTACCCCAAAAATTAATTTCTCCCTGACTTGCCAAAACATCAATTTTTTCCGCCATAGGAGAAGCAGGAGTAATAGGATAAATACCTGCCATTTCTGTAAACTTATAACTTACTCTAGAAGTAGCCTCATTAGCATCCATTGTTCTATAACTCATATATATACCTTCTTTCTCTTACTATACATTATATGATATAATTTTATCACAAATCTAACTAAATAACAACTACAACAAAAAGAAAAAATTCTCTAAAAAGAGAATTAGTAGTTATTTACAAGTAAAACCACGATTAGTAAGATTTGCTTTATAAGTAGCAAAATTCTTATTAATACCAAATGTATTAATATCAGTATCAGATAATTTACTTAAATCATAAGTATAAACAACCTTATAATTAGTATCATTATCAACATCAATATTAGTATTAAAACCATTAGTATTAGTATAAGTACCAAATCTAGTATTATGTCTAGTCTTAATACCAGCAATATCTAAAATACCATCTACTGTACCATCAACAACATCATCCAATGCTTCACCAATAGTACCACTAATAATATCATTATCATTAGTAGTATTATCATCTGAAGTAGTACCATCAGTTCCAGTACCAACACCATCTTTATGATCATCTCTATAATCATAAGTTATAGCAATTTTTTTAATATCATTTCCCTGATAATCAATTACATACTTAGTACTAGAAGTAATATTACCAACAGTATTGTCTGTAGTACAAGTAAGTTCATTAGTAGTACCACAACCAGACAAAATAGCAATAATAGCTATTAACAACAAAAACTTTTTCATAAAAACACTCCTTTCCATTAATTAGTATTAACAATAAATAAATATATATAATTGAAAAGAAAAAAATAGCATAAATAGCTATTTTTCTAAATATTTAAGAAAAGTCTTTAACTTAGCAATATCATCTTTATATTTTCTTTCATCAACATAATCTTCACAATATACAATACAATTTTTTAAAGATTTAACATATTTATCATAATCAAGCATTACAGAATCACTAAGTATAGTATTTTTTAATTTTTCATAAAAAGCTTCCCACTCACCAAACATTATTTTTTTAGTATTAAAAATATCACACATATCATCAAAATATTTAGTAAGTATCTTTTTTTGATCACCCATTTTTATTCCTTTTACTTCTAATATTCACAATTACCAGGAGTTCTAGGATAAGGAATAACATCTCTAATATTATCAACACCAGTTAAATAAATAAGTAATCTTTCAAATCCCATACCAAAACCAGAATGATAACAACCACCAAATTTTCTAAGATTTAAATACCATTCCATGCCATTCTCTTCCATACCAAGTTCTTTCATTCTACTAGTTAATTTATCTAAATTATCTTCTCTTTGACTTCCACCCATAAGTTCACCTGCACCAGGTACTTCAAGATCAACAGCAGCTACAGTTTCACCATCATCATTTTGTTTCATATAAAAAGCTTTTATATCTTTTGGCCAATTTTTAATAAATACAGGTCCATCAAAATATTCAGTAATATATTTTTCATGTTCTCTAGCAATATCTTCTCCATATTCAGGTTCAAATTCCCATTTAACTGGAGCTTCTTTAAGAATTCTAATAACTTCTTTATGGTCTACTCTTACAAATTCACTATTAACAAGTTTAGTAAGTTTTTGAATCAATCCTTTTTCAACAAACTTATCAAAAAACTCCATCTCATTTGAACAATTATCTAAGACATATTTAACCACATACTTAAGCATTTCTTCCATTATATTCATATCCATTTCCAAATCACAAAAAGCAATTTCTGGTTCAATCATCCAAAATTCAGAAGCATGAGTTTTAGTATTTGAATTTTCTGCTCTAAAAGTAGGACCAAAAGTATATATTTTCTTATAAGCCATAGCAAAAGTCTCACCTTCTAATTGACCAGATACAGTAAGAGATGCCATTTTACCAAAGAAATCTTTAGAATAATCTACATTACCAGTTTCTGATACTTTATTCAAATCCAAAGTAGTAACTTGAAACATTTCTCCTGCACCTTCACAATCTGAAGAAGTAATAAGAGGAGCATGAAAATAAACATAACCATTATCTTGAAAATATTTATGAATTGCATAAGCAGCAACACTTCTAACTCTAAAAACAGCATTAAATAAATTAGTTCTAGGTCTTAAATAAGCAATATCTCTTAAAAATTCTCTTGTAGGTCTACCTTTTGCTTGTAATGGATAATCATCAGAACAATCACCTTCTAAAACAAACGAACTAAGTAGAAGTTCAAATTCTTGTCCTTCTTTAGGAGATTTAATAAGCCTACCAGTCACAGTAATAGCACTACCCAATTTCAATTTACTAATTTCTTCAAAATTATCTAACTTATCATCGTATACAACTTGCAAATTCTTAAAATAAGTACCATCAGACAAATCAATAAATCCAAAATGTGCCTGCTTTCTATGATTTCTTATCCATCCACTTATAGTAATATCTTTATCAATATAATTTTTTTTATATAAATCTTTAATATCTAACATAATAATCCTTCTTTCTAAAATCAAACTATTTAACTAATTTCTTATTAATAATACTAGCAGATCTTCTTACATCTTTCAATAACTTATTATATAAATTAGGAAAATGTCTAAGTTCTGTTATAAAGTTTACATCTTCATAAGATATAGAACCAATATAAGACTTATTTTCATCATTCCATACAGGAATTTCTCTACCCAATAAATAATCAGTAGTAGTCTCTAATATATCTGCTAATTTTACTAATTTTTCTAAATTAGGAAGTCTAGTGCCATTTTCATATCCACAAATAGACACCTTAGTAACACCAATAGCCAAGCCCAAATCTTGCTGAGACAGACCTCTTTTTATTCTTAGTTCTCTTACTCTTTTACCTACCATTATGTATACCTTCCTTACATTAGTTATCTCCTTGTTAATACTATTTTATAACAAAATATTTTAAAAGTCTACATAAAATAAGAAATATTCACTTAAAATAAGACTAATAAACAAATAAAATAGGAAAATTATTCCTATTTTATTTGTTTATTTCAAATTATTTTTTATCTTCAGAGTCATCTTCGACTTCCTGATTTTTACGATTAGGATTTGAAGTTAAAAAAGTAACTTTCTCAGCAATGATCTCAGTTTTTCTTCTTTTAGCACCATCGGGTAATTCAACAATTCTTGTTTGTACTCTTCCTTTAACACCAATCATATCGCCTGTACTACAATATTCACTAGTAGATTCTGCAACCGAAGACCATAAAGTACAATCTAAAAAATCAGTATCATATTCACCATTAACATTTTTATAATTTCTCGGCACTGCAAGAGTTAATGTAGCATACTTTTTACCATTTTCAGTTATCTTTGTCTCTGGAGCTCTAGCAATTCTACCTACTAAAACAATTTGATTAACCATAATTCCCTCCTTTCGAGAAAACTATAGCAGACCAAAATATATAATTGCAAATAACCAAAAACTATTTTTAATATTAAAAATACTGAGAAAAAATAACTTTCAAAATCTTAAAAGTTATTTTCTTTATTTTTTTACCCATTAAAAATGTATTTTATAAAACATTATTATTTGACACAAATTTTACACTTTTTCATTAATTTCTTTAATAATAGCATCCGCTACTGCTTTAGCAATTGCATCCTGTTCTTCTAAAAGAACATTAACATCCCCCTTATTAGATATATAACCAAGTTCTAATAAATAAGATTCATTACCAATATTACTATCATAATAAGGATTAACACCAACCTTATCAGGATTACTATCATCAACATAAGCACCAGTCATAAAACCACCAGTTTCTCTTATCATATATAAATAATTAGAATTAGTAGTAACATTATAAGCATTATAACCCTTTTTTTCATAACCTTCCATAGAAGTCTCTATTTCATTTTCAGTAAAATTATGAGTATAGACACCATTATACATCTTATATAATCTATTCGAAGAATAACCAAGTCCAGAATTACTAGTAATACTATCAGCAATATCTTTAGCCAAATCATAATTAATATTTGAAGGAGTGTATATCTCAATTCCTCCTACTTTAGAAGAAATATTTTTATTTATATGAATAGAAAAAGTATATTTAGATTTAACTTCATTAGAAATAACTGCTCTACCATGTTCATTATATTCATCCATAACACTATTTTTATCAATATCGACTTCATCATGAGTAAGCATAACAGTAATATTTTCCTTTTCTAAATAATATTTAATTTTTTTACTAATATCCATAGTAAAATCAGTCTCTTTATAATCACCAGATATTCCACCACTATCCATACCACCATGACCTGGATCAATTGTAACATCATAATTCTTATTTTTAGATGTATTTTTCTTAATATTAAATGCCATCGTATTGTAATCATTATCAGAATTAATAGTGATAATATTATTATATTTAGATAAAGTATAATAAACAGTATCACTATATTTAGTATCATTTTTAAGGCCATAATACTTAACAATAGGATTTTCATTATCCTCATTATTCTCATATGTAGCCTTTAAAAATAAATAATAAGTCCCAATATCTAAATTATCCAAATAAAGCCCTTCATTAATAATATCAGACAAATAAAAACTAACATTTCCACCATCAGTATCATTATTAATTTCAATATCTTTATCTACACCATTATATAAAGTAAGACAAATACTTTCATAATTTTTATCTTTAATATCAATACTACCTTTAATATTAAAATGATTACCATATATATAATATTCATTTATATTAGCAGTTTCCTCTTCCATTTTAATTTTAGGTATAGAATCCTTAATATAATTAATATAAACAAAATATCCTGCACAACCTAAAATAATAATCACGAATAAAATCCCAAATATTTTTTTCATCTATTTACCTCCAATATTTATAGCAAGTAATCTATTAAGTTCTACCGCATATTCCATTGGTAATTCTTCTCTAAAAGCCGAAATAAAGCCCATTATAATAAGTTCTTTTGCCTTTTCTTCATCAATACCTCTACTCATTAAATAAAATAATTTATCCATTGATATTTTAGATACAGTAGCTTCATGTTCCATAAAAGAAGAATCATTATTAACAATATTAGTAGGAATAGTATCACTTTTAGATTTATCATCTAATATAAGAGTATCACATTTAACTGAAGCTCTAGAACCAGTTGCACCTCTAGTTATCTTAACAAGTCCTCTATAAGTAGCATTACCACCTAAAGAAGCTATAGATTTAGATACAATATTACTTTTAGTATTTTTTCCAATATGTATCATTTTAGCACCACTATCTTGAATTTGACCAGCAGAAGCTGCAGCAACAGTAATACAAGTTCCTCTAGAATTATCGCCTTTAAGTATACAACATGGATATTTCATATTAGTTTTAGAACCAATATTACCATCAATCCATTCCATAAGACCATTTTCTTCAACTATAGCCCTTTTTGTAACCAAATTATATACATCAGTAGACCAATTTTGAATCGTACTATATCTACATTTACTATTTTTACCAACAAATATTTCCACAACAGCAGCATGAAGAGAATCTTCCGTATAAGTAGGAGCAGTACATCCTTCAATATAATGAACACTACTATTATCATCAACAATAATAAGAGTTCTCTCAAATTGTCCCATATTCTTACTATTTATTCTAAAATAACTCTGTAAAGGTCTATCAAGTATAGTATTAGGAGGAATATAAATAAAAGTACCACCACTCCATACAGCACCATTTAAAGCTGTAAACTTATTTTCATTATATTTAACTAAAGTATTAAAATATTTTTTAAATAAATGAGGATATTCTCTTAGAGCACTATCAGTATCCATAAAAATAACATTTTTTCTTTTTAATTCTTCATTCATATTATGATAAATAACTTCACTATCATATTGTGCTCCCATACCATCCAAATATTTTTTTTCAGCAGAAATAACACCTAAATCATCAAAAATATTTCTAACATCGCAAGATATATTATTCCAATTATCAGTTAAACTATTCTCTCTTTCCTTATAATAAGTAATACTATCATAATCAATATCCAATTTAGGACCAAAAGTTGGATTACCACTTTTTAAAAAAGCATCCAAAGAATTTAATCTAAAATCAAGCATCCATTTAGGTTCATTTTTAATACTAGATATTTTTTTTACAACTTCTTTAGTAAGTTTCATATTCTATCACCTTGCACCCTTATTATATAAAATAAAATCAAATAAGTAAAGAAAAAAATATTTATTTACAATTAAATAGACATTTTTACTAATTAATAGGAATATTAGATTTAGTATTAAAACCATTCATATAATAATCAGGTATCTTCCCTTGAATAACTTTCATAGCAATCGGTATACTAGCAGTTATTGTATATTCTTCACTAACAATTGGTAAAACAATTCTAGTATTAACTTCAACATCTATAAGTAATTTAATTAATGCATTATTAATACCATATTCAACTACATCAGTAGAAAATCCTGTAACAACATCACCCACTAAAGATAATTTAACAGGAATTTTAGGTCCTATATTATATAACAAATTAGAACCAGTAACCATACCAAAAGGAATTTCCAAAATAATACCTTTCTCAAGCAAATCCATATCATAAGAATCAAGACTATTTTGAGGAAGTTCTATCATATCAATTTTCCCCTCTTCAACTGCTCTAAGATTAAGTTCAATTAAACTAGTTATAGTACTAAGAATTTTAGAAGTACTTTTTGAATTAAAATCAATTAAAATAATTTCTCCATTATCATTATAAACAACATCAAAAATATCATTAACCCAAACATCATTCATTTGCTTAGTAATAGATTTATTAATAACTAAAATAGTGAGCTTTCGAATTTCTGATTCAGCATAAGACATAAGTAAATCTGAAGATTTTTTAGAATAATAATTAATAAACAAAATAATAAATATAACAAGAAAAATAAATATAACTATAGCTATTAAAAAACCATTCTTCTTTTTCTTTCTTCTTTTAATAATCATTCTCATAATAAAGTATATGATTAATAACTATTTAAAAGAAATAAAACCACCTTCTATACTTTTAGTATTATATCCAAAAGAATTAAGTCTCTTACTTATTTCAAAACTCTGTCTACCTTCTTCACAATAAAGATAATATGTATCATTCTTATTTAAATAATGTGAATAATTATTTAAAAGATTATAATAAGGAATATTGATAGCACTCTTAATATGTGAAATATTATATGAATAATTATCTCTAATATCAATAATAATAGGATTAGTAATTTTCTTTAATTCATAAACAGAAATTGTATTCATACTTCCACCTCACTTCACTATAATATATACAAAATATAAATAAGTGAAAAGTAAAAAAGTACAAATAATAATATATTTATATACCTTTCACTCTAAGCCTATAGTCTTAGAGTGTTGTTTATAGCCTAAATATTAGTCTATAAACAAATAAAATTATATATCATATTCACAGCATAGAAAAAGAAGATAAATAATTACCTTCCTAATAACTTCTTAGCAGTTCTAACCATTTGAGCAGAATAACCCATCTCATTATCATACCAAGCAATAACCTTAATCATTTGCTTATTATCTGTTTCAACTACTTTAGTTAAAGACAAATCCACAAGTGCACCATAAGTACTACCAATAACATCTGATGATACAATAGGATCAGTTGTAGTCTTTAAAGTCTCATTTTCATTATTCACAAAAATATTATTAATTTCATCTTCAGTTACTTTTTTACTAAGTTCTAAAGATAAATCAATTAAAGAACCATCAGGTACTGGTACTCTAATAGCAGAACCATTAAGTTTACCATCAAGATTCGGAATAACTTTACCTATCGCAGTAGCAGCTCCAGTTGAAGTAGGAATAATATTAAGTCCACAAGCCCTTCCTCTTCTTTCAGTAATTCCCTTTTTGTGTGAAACATCAAGAGTAACTTGATCATTAGTATAAGCATGAATTGTAGTCATAAAACCTCTTTCAATACCAAAATTATCATCAATAACTTTAAGTACTGGAGCTAAACAATTAGTAGTACATGAAGCCGCAGATACTATAACATCAGTATCTTCTAATATATCATCATTAACATTATATACAATAGTCTTAACATTTCCCTTACATGGAGCACTAACAAGAACCTTTTTAGCACCAGCAGTAATATGTTTCATCGCATCTTCTTCTTTAGTAAACTTACCAGTACATTCAAATACTAAATCAATTCCTAATTCTTCCCAAGGAAGAAGCATAGGATCTTTTTCTGCAAATACTTTTATTTTTTTACCATCAACAACAATTCCTTCATCATCAAAAGAAACACTTTTATTATAACCCCTATGATTAGTATCATACTTAAGTAAATAAGCCATTTCTTCACTATTAGATAAATCATTAATTGCTACAACATCAAAAAAATCATCTTCCATCATAATTTTAAAAACTAATCTACCTATTCTACCAAAACCATTAATTGCTATTTTCATTTTTATCATCTCCTAAATATATTATATATTATAAATAATAATAATCAAACAATTTTACATCATTTTACACTAAATATTATGTAAAGATTTATTAATACCATTAGCTATTAATAACGATAACTTATCAACAACAAAATCAATTTCTTTTGGAGTAACAATAAAATTATAATTAACCGAAGTAAGAACTTCATTAATAAGATTCATTTTTTCATCATCAGACAATTCCCCAATTAAACCCAAAATATCTTTTTTTTCTTCATAAGTTAAATCCCTATCTTTTATTTTATTAAGATAATTCTTCCTACTAAAAACAAGTTTATTTTTACCTTGATTATCTTTAATATAAGAAATATGTTTGAATAAATAATTAATAGTGTCATATACAATAACAGAGGATTCCACTACTGTAGGAACACCTATCCCAATAACAGGAACACCAATGGTATCAACACTAATTTCTTTTCTCATATTATGAACCCCACTACCAGGATGAATACCAGTATCAGTAATTTGTATACTTTTATTAATTCTCTCCATAGAACCAGCTGCTAAAGCATCAACTACTAAAACAAGAGAAGGCTTAACCTCTTTAACAAGAGAACTAATGAAATCACTAGTTTCAATACCAGTACTAGCCATAACTCCAGGGCTAAAAGCAGAAACCTCTTTTATACCATTATCAACATCCTCACCTAAAACAAATAAATGTCTAGTAACCATAACTTTCGATACAACTTTTGGTCCAAGACTATCAGGAGTACTATCATTATTTCCAAGTCCAATAATCAAAATACTTCTAATATCTTTATCTATGAATTTACTAAGTTCATTTTTAAAAACAATTTCCACATTATTTCTATTTTCACTATCAGTAACATCATCAAATAAAATAGTAACATACTTACCTTTTTTCTTATTAATAAGTTTACCATTATTATCATCAATATACACAGTATTAACACTAATATCACCATAATTATCTACTTTATGAGAAATATTATTCTCATTACCAATTATAGAATCCAACACTAAATCTGTTCTAATATTATACTTATTTAAATCAATTTCATGACCCATGTATAATCACCATTAATATTTTTTACAAAAAGTATTGAAAATATTTGCTTTTTTCATATTTTTTTGATAAAATTATAATTAGTTTTGGAAGGAGATGAATTTTTATGGCAAATGTTAAAAATGCAAAGAAAAAAATATTACAAATTAAAAAAACAACTTTAGCACATCAACAATTAAAATCAACTTTTAAAAATGCTATCAAAGAAACAGACAAAGCTGTTCAAGCTGGAAACAAAGAACTAGCAGAAAAAAGTTTAAAAAAAGCTATCAAAGCTTTAGATAATGCTAAAGTTAAAGGTTTAGTACATAAAAATAAAGTTGATAGAGAAAAATCAAGATTAACTAAAAAAGTAAATACAATGGAAGTAAAATAATTACTTCTTTTTATTATTCAAAAGAGTTAAAACTATTTACTTAGTTTTAACTCTCATTTTATAATCTATACTTTGATATATCATATCATTAATCATATAAGAATTAAGGAAATTATACATTTTAGTATTTTCAAAACTCATATTATATTTATTTCTATTATCAAATTTAATACCTGATAAAAGAACATCCTTAGAAATAAGCATATTATTATTAATATCCACTATCCACTCTACAGGTTCAACTTTAATCCAAACATAACTATTATTTTTATATATTAAACCATTAGATAACCTAATAAAATTTTTATCAAATAAATTAATCTTACTCTTAATAAACATTTCATTATTATATTTATATTTTCTATCCATATTACCATTAATATCAAAAGCATAACCATCATTAGTAGATTCTAAATTACCTCTATTAAATAAAATATTTAAATATATATCTCTATTAATAGGACAAACATTTCTAGGATATTCTCCAAAATATAATGAATAATAACCATCATTAATAATAATTCTATCTAATAAAAACTGAGGTATTTTATCAAAAACAATAACAGGCCTAAGACCAATATTACTATTATTAGAATCTATCCATAGCAAATTACCATCATACTCCATATATCTATTGTATAAACTATATGAATCCTTAATAAAATAAGGACAAACTCTATTACCTAAATTATGATTAGAATTAACATATAAATCATTATAAATACTAGCTCCTTTAACTATAGCATAATCACTACTTTTGCAAAATAATCCAATATTTTTAAAAGTATCTTTTAATTTATTACTATATGTAAATCTATCATTAAATAAAAACATATCACTAATAGACAAAAAACTCATTTCCATATTAAAATCATCCACTAAAAATCACCACACCAACATATTGTAACATAAATAAATATAAAAAGAAAGAGAAATAAATCTCTTCCTACATCATATTTTCTAGGTCACTTACGGCTTTAGTTTTAGCAGAATTCATCTTTCTAACCATTTTTCTTATATTACCATTCTTTATATTTTGATATAGTGCGGCACTCCCTACACCAATACCAAGTCCCATTAAAGCCATACCTGCTTTAGATTTCATACAATCACTCCCTTAAAATATGATTGGTATTAATAAATACCAGTATTATTATTATCAAGAAAATACATTTTATACTAATTATTATAATTATCTATAATAAAATCTTTTAAAGTAGTTTTTCTATTATCAATATAATCATTATTAATACCATATATAAAAGCATTAGAATCTCCTACAACAACAAGACTCTTCTTAGCTCTTGTAACACCAGTATAAATAAGTTTATTATAAAGCATTCTTTTAAAAGAATTAGTAATAGGCATAATAACCATATCAAATTCACTACCTTGTGCTTTATGAATACTAATAGCATAACCATGTCTAAAATTAATAAACTTATCCGGAGTATATTCAACAATATTACCATCATAATTAATATTAATTTGATTAACAATTTTTTTATCATTTGAAATAATAATATCTTCAATATAACCAATATCACCATTATAAACATTATTATCAGGATCATTAACAAGTTGTAACACCTTATCATATTCTCTAAAAGTTACATCTCTTAATTTAATTTCTTTTTTCTTATCACTTTTTGGATTAAATAATTCTTGTAGCATAATATTAAGATTATCAATACCATTTAAAGATTTGTACATAGGAGCTAAAACTTGTACTTCTTTATCAGTATAACCCTTTTTAATAGCTTTTTTTACTACTTCTTTAATATAGCTAATAGTATTATCATTATCACTACTTATAAACAAGTAATCCTCTTTTTTAATAAATAGATCTTCACTAATATTTTTTTCTTTAATATCATAAGCCAAATTAAGAATATAAGATCCTTCTGTCTGTCTATATATCTGGTTAAGTCTAATAACAGGTAAACAATCACTATCAATAATATCTTTTAAGACCTGTCCTTCGCTAACACTAGGCAACTGATAATAATCTCCTACTAAAATAAGTTTAGAATCTCTTTTAATACCCTTTAATAAAGCCTCCATAAGAAGAGTATCAATCATACTAACTTCATCAACAATAATATACTTTTCACTTCTAGGAGAGTATTCATCAGTAGCAAAAGTATTACTATCTTTATCCCAACCTAAATATTTATGAATAGTACTAGCACTAATACCAGTAGTTTCCATCAATTTTTTAGAAGCTCTTCCAGTCGGAGCAAGTAGTGCTATATCAGATTCTTTTAATCTTTTCTCATGAATAATAATATTAACAATAGCCTTTATTATTGTAGTCTTACCAGTACCAGGACCACCAGTAATAATAGTAATATTATTATTAACACCAGAATATATAGCCTTATTTTGTAAATCATCATATTTAATTTTATTATTCTTTTCAATATTATCAATATATTTAGAAATACTAACATTACTTGTAATAGACATATCATTTAGAAAACACAATCTTTCACAAATATATCTTTCAGCATCATAAAACTTTTTTAAATAATATCTTTTATCTACAACAATAATTTTTCTATCTTTAATAAGTTTAATCATCAAATAATCTAATTTTTCAGAAGTAATATTAACATAATTAGATAAAGAATTAGAAATATCCTCAAAAAACAAATAAGTATCACCATTATTAAAACACAATTCTTTCATAATATAGATAATAAGAGCTTTAACCCTTCTATCATCATCTTCATTTATTCCCATTCCTAAAGCAATTTCATCAATTTTAGTAAAAGATATTTCATCACTATCAATAAGATCATATACATTATTATTAACAGTATCTAATATTTTATTACTATACTTATTTAAAAATGAAAGTGAATCTTTCATATCAAATCCAAGTTTAGTAAGTTCAAGAACAATATTTGAAGTACTTTGATAGTCTAATAAAGTATTATATATTTTATCAATTTTCTTTTCACCTAATCTAGGAATACTTTCTAAACAATTCTTATTTTCAAGTATTTTATTAATAGTATCCTCATGAAAAAGATCTACTATCTTTTTAGCAGTCTTCTCTCCTATAGGAAATAAATCACTTGATAAAAAAACAACTAATTCTTCTTCTTTAGTAGGAATATTAATTTCAAAAGAATTAACATTAAACTGAAGACCATATTTATTATGAACAGTAGTAGCACCATATAGAATATATTCCTTTTTTTCATTTAATTTAGGAAGAACACCAGTAATATGAATCATATCATCATCATAATCAATATTATTATCTTTTACCTTAAAAAGACCTACCATATATCCATTAATTTCATTTCGATATATTTCTTTATATAAAAAACCACGAATAAAATTATCCTTCATATAATACCTCATTTCCTAATAATTATAACAACTAAAAAGATTAAAGTAAAGATAATTTAAAGATATTTAAAAAGAACTATCTATTTACGATAGTTCATAATTAAATTACTAGTTTTATACAAATAATCCATTATTTTATTTATTTTTATACACATTTTATATTCACTATTTTGCATTTCAATCTTTGGTGGAATAGCCATATAAGCAAATAAAAGTAATCTCTCTTCCTCTTTTAAAGGATAATTACTCTCATAATAATGAAATAAATCATCAAAATCAAGTTCCAAATAATGATTATTATAAAAAGATAATAAATCATATATTGGACTATCAACCCTACTTCTATCCCAACTAATCAAATATGGCTTATCATTCTTAATATAGTGATCTAAATTAATATTATTATGAATATATGATACTCTTTCATTCTTATTATTCTCAATTTTTTTATACCACAAATCAATATTATTCTTAGCATAATAAATACTACTAAAAATAATATTAATATTTCTAGCAATCAAATAAGAAGATGGAGACATATAGACATCTTTTTCAATCAAAGAAATTAAATCATTATAATAATTATTCAAATAATCAATATCATTAATAATATTTTCATATATTTCCTTATTTCTATCAATATCAACTTCTCTATAATATGTAGTTTTACTATGAAGAAGACTAAGTAAATGCATCATATCCATAGCTTTTTGTTCCCTTGGTTCATAATTATCTTCAATATAAGGATATACTTCATAATCATTTTCAATTGATATAGGATAAGGAAAATAATCAAATGATCTTGACTTTAAATAACCATAAGTTCTATCTAAATTATCATTCTTTTTATTCTTAATCACAATTTTATTATCAATAATTTTAGCACCAGACTTAATAGTAAGCTTATTAACAGGTAATTTATATTTACTAACAACTTTTCTTAAATCATTGTTCATTATTTTTTGGAATAATAATCTTATCACCAGGATTAATATTAGTTAAATCATTATAGTCTTCCAATTCTTCCTTAGTAACACCATAATTAACAAGAATTTTATCAATAGTATCTTCTTCTTTAACAATATAAACATAATAAGTACTATAAGTTTCAGCATCATCCAAATTAGAAAATAAATCACTAGGTGTAATAACTTCATCTCTATCTTCTTTTTTATCTGCTTCTATTTTTTTATCATTTCCCATTTTTTCTTCTCTTTCTTTCTCTTCATGAATTATATCATCATCAATATTAATAACATCTACTTCTTCTATATCATTATTAACACTATTATCATTTTCTACTTCATCATTATCATCAGAAGAAATAGTCAAATTTTCAGGTAAATATTCAGCTTCAATAAATAAATCAATATTAACTTTCAAAGTATCATCATTAATAATATCATAATAAAAATCTTCAATATCAGTATTTACAGTATTAATATCATATCTAGGATCTAAAGTAATATCAAAAGGTAAATCAAAAGAAAAGTCTTCTCTACTAATAGATCCTTCATTCATCTTATAATCTCCAGTAATATGAAATATTCCAGTAATAATTCCTTCTTTTTCTATTTCAATTTCTCTTTCCAAAGATATAGATGTAATATCACTAACTTTAGTTTTAAATGGCAATTCTTTCTTAAATGGTACAATTTGTTTCATAATCAATCTTCCTTTCTAATAAAGAATATGATAAAAAGAAAAAAATATAACAATTAAGTTATATTTTCAAGTATTCTAATATTTTTCTTTAATTTTAATTTATAAAGATAATGACCTTTACTAATATTTTTTAATATCTTCTTCATATTATTAAGCTCTTTCGTACATTTATCAATAAACAAATCACTATTCTTACTTATAAGTATTGGACCTAAATATAACTCTTTATAACTATATTTCATTTTCCCTTTAACAAACTTAATAATAGTATAAATAATACCCTTATCTACTACTAACTCTTCATCATCAATAAAATATCCCATACTAACCATATTTTTTCTTAAAAAATATAAATCAGTATTACTTTGAATAATAATTTTATTAACATTAACAAGTTTATCTCTAGAACATTTAAGAAATTCAACAATAGTATTAGTGCCCATACCCGCTACTACAATAGTATCAATATTATCATTATTATTAATAACAGAAATTCCACTACCAAGCCTAGTCTCTATTCTATCATTTAATCCACATTTAGTAATATTCTTTTTGGCATTATCTAAAGCATTTTTATTAACATCACTAGCAATAATTTTTAGATTTTTAAACTTATTAGCTAAATATATAGATAAAAGTCCGTGATCACATCCAATATCAATCACGGATTTATCATTATTATCTATAAAATTAGCAACCATTTCTAATCTTTTAGATAACTTACTCATTTAAGAAATCCTTTAATTTTCTACTTCTAGATGGATGTCTTAATTTTCTCAAAGCCTTAGCTTCTATTTGTCTAATTCTCTCTCTAGTTACACCAAACATTTGACCAACTTCCTCTAAAGTTTTACTAGAACCATCATCAAGTCCAAATCTAAGTCTAAGGACTTGTTCCTCTCTTTCAGTTAAAGTAAGTAAAACATCACTTATTTCTTCTTTAAGCATCTCATGAATAGTAAAATCTTCTGGAGACATATTACTCTCATCAGGCACAAAATCGCCTAAATGAGAATCCTCTTCTTCACCAATAGGAGTCTCTAATGACACAGGATCTTGAGCAATTTTAATAACTTCTCTTACTTTTTCAGGACTCATACCCATTTTTTCCGCAATCTCTTCATCAGTAGGTTCTCTATTAAGTTCAAGAGTAAGTTGTCTTTGAAATCTTGACAATTTATTAATAGTTTCAACCATATGAACAGGAACTCTAATAGTTCTAGCCTGATCAGCAATAGCTCTTGTTATAGCTTGTCTAATCCACCAAGTAGCATAAGTAGAAAACTTATATCCCTTATTAGCATCAAACTTTTCAACAGCTTTCATAAGACCAATATTACCTTCTTGAATTAAATCCAAGAAAAGCATTCCTCTACCAACATATCTTTTAGCAATTGATACAACAAGTCTTAAATTAGATTCAGCAAGTCTATTTTTAGCTTCTTCATCACCATTAGCGATTCTTTCAGATAATTCAGTTTCTTCTTCTAAAGATAAAAGACTAATCTTACCAATTTCTTTCAAATACATTCTAACAGGATCATTAATAGTTAATTCTTTAGCTATATTATTATCTTTTAATATTTCTTCTAAATCTCCACTATCTTCATCATCACCATCATCATCTAATTCAGACTCAGACACAACACTAATATCATTCTCCATAAGTGCATTATATAATTCATCAAGCAAATCACTACCAATTTCAAGTCCTTTTAACTCTTCTGCCAATTCTTCATAAGTAATAAAACCAAGTTCTTTTCCCTTATTAATTAAATTCTCTTTTCTTTGTTCAAAATCTTTAATCTCTGATACCATTTCTACTACCTCCCCTTATTTTCATAATCTCCATAGATATTTCTGCTTGTTTTAAAGGATCTTTCTCTTCTTTTAATTTCTTATTCAAGTTATTAATTCTCATCTCTTTATGATAATCATTTATAACAAAAATATAATCTTCAATCTCTTGTATTTGAAATTCATCTTTAATATCCATAGCAATAATATCTTGAAAAGCTTTAAGTATTTCTGCTCGATCAGATATATAACTAATAAAATCAGCGATATTTATTATACCATATTTGTGAAAATAGTAAATAATTTCATTAGATAATTCACGAATATTTTTTGTAGGAAAATAACCAACCTTATTTTCAACCATATTAAGTACTTTTTCATCTCTTATCATATAATAAATAAGATAATTTTCAGCCATCCTATATTTATCATAAGTTTTCTTAGGTTTAATCTCTCTTTTTATTTCTTTTTTATTCTTAACTAAATTATTATATTTATTCTTAATAGTTTTATAATCAATATTAAAATTATCAGATAATTTTTTTAAATTAAGTTCAATAGTAATATCATCTTTTTCATTAATAAGTTCTTTAAGAACACTATTAATATAAGAAGAAACATCTTTAATATTACCAAAATCTTTATTCTTCTTTAATAATTCCATCTTATAATCAATAAGATTAATAGCATTTTTAATTTGTGCAAAAAAAGAATCTTTTCCCTCTTTTAATATATACTCATCAGGATCCATATTATTAGGAAGTCTAACAACTTTAATATCAATATTAGTATCTTCAAGAAGTTCTATAGCATTAACAGTAGCTTTTTCTCCAGCCTCATCACCATCAAAGCACAACACTATATTATTAGTCATATTTTTAATAATATTTTTATGATCTTTCGTAAGAGCAGTTCCCATAGTGGCAATACAATTATTAATACCAACAGTACTAGCTCTAATAACATCCATTTGACCTTCCATAATTATAATACTATCATTCTTTTTCAAATGCTCTTTAGCTATATGATAATTATATAATAACTTTCCTTTTTTAAATTTATCAGTCTCTTTAGTATTTACATATTTAGAAGTATCCTTAGTATTGTATATTCTTCCAGAAAATGCAACAGGATTACCACTTAAATCATAAATAGGAAACATAATTCTATTAATAAAAATATCATTCCCCTGATCATTAGTAATACCAATATTAATAAGTTTATCAATGTCGTATTTTTTATTTTTTAAATAATCAGTAAGAGAAACTTTCTGAATTGATAAACCAATACCAAATTTTTTTATAGTTTCTTTATCAATATTTCTTTTTTTTAAATATTCTATAGCATTTTTACCTAAATTAGTAAACAAACTATTTTGATAAAATTTATTAGCAAGTTCATATATTTCAAAATATTCATCTTTCTTTTCTGAAAAATTTGAAATACCACCTACAGAAATACCAACTTTTTCTCCAAGTAATCTAACAGCTTGAGCAAATGATATTTTTTCAAAATCCGCTACAAAAGTAAAAACATTACCACTTGCTCCACAAGAAAAACAAGTATATATTTGCTTTTCAGGACTAACACTCATACTAGGAGAATGATCATCATGAAAAGGACAAACACCAAAATAATTTTTTCCCCTCTTTGTAAGAGTAATATACTTAGATATAACATCTACTATATCAGTTTTATTTCTTATCTCATTCATAACATCATTACTGATATAAGTCATAAGCATCTCTCCTTACAAAAAACCAATATAATTATATAACAAAAGTCATTTTTTGTAAAGAAAAATATTAAAATAACTATCTAGCATATCCATAAACTTTTCCCTTTTCCAAAGTAATACCTTTATAATAAAATAAATCAGATACGGTTACAAAAGAATATCCCTTATTGACAAGCATAGGAATAATATTATCTAAAGCATTAGAAGTAGCACTATATATATCATGCATAAGTACAATATCGCCATCTTTTACTTTGTTTACTACTCTACTAGTTATTTTTTTAGAATTATGATATTTCCAATCTAAAGTATCTATATCCCATATAATTATTGGCATCTCAGATATATTTTTAATTTTCTTATTAAATGAACCATAACTTGGTCTAAATAGTTTTGGTTCTTTTCCAGTAATTTCAAAAATCAAATTATTAGTATCAGTAATTTCTTTTTTTATTTTATCTTCCTTATATTTAGTAAGAAGCAAATGATTATATGTATGATTTCCAATCTCCATTCCACTATCTTTCATTTTCTTTAGAATATATTCATTGCCCTTTATTTTAGAGCCAAGTACAAAAAAAGTAGCAGGAACATGATATTTATTAAGCACATCAAGTATTTTATTTGTATTATAATTAGGTCCATCATCAAAAGTAAGAGCCACTAATTTTTTATCAGTATCAATTTTTCTACTAGTAACAAAATCAAAATCAAAACTAGTATTTTTAACCTTAATAATACTACCATTTTCTATATCAATTTCAAAAGAATCACTATTACTACTAATAACATTACCATTTAATATATATTTATAAAATGTCATATAACATAAATCATCATTATCAATATAATCATAATCAATAAAAATATTATTTTCACTGTCATTTACAATATACTCATTTAAATAATTATTAATATATTTATCTATTTTATCATTATTAAAAAAAGGATAGTTAATTTCTTTATTATCACTAAATACTTTTTTATTAACAATTTCTTTATTATAATCAATAACTAATAACATTAAAGAGATAATTACTAAAGGAAGAATAAAATATCTATGTTTCATAAATTCACCTAAATAAATATATGAAAAAAAGACTATAATTATTAGTCTTTAATATCAATACCATCAAACTTAACATCAATAAACTTCTTACTTGATAAATAGTCACATAAATGAACAAATCGTTGATATTTATCTTTAGGTATTGGAAGAACTTCATTACCATTATAATCTTTATTCCAAATACCCATATGTGAAGAAATAATTCTAGTAAGTAAATCAACCTCATCATCATTAAGAGATAATTTACTTCTGTTTTCATTAATTAAATCACAAATAAGTAAAGGATGATCAAACCTAGTATATTTTTCTTTAACCATCCCACTCTTACATCCATCATGTAAAATAAGTGCCATAATAATAATATCTTTTTCATCATCAGTAAAATTATTAAGTCCAGGATTATCAAAAAGTTCTTTAGCAATCCTAACAGCTACTTTAGTATGTTTAACAAGTCCATGAGAAGTACTAGCAAAATCGGGATGATATTTTCCAGTAGATGAAGCAGGTATTTCAAAAAAATAATCAGGTAGCTTACTAACTAAATATTTAATATCATTTTTCTTTTTATCATTTTTAATATATTCATATTCTTTATTAAAATAATCAATTTTTTCCATAAAACTACTTCCTTACATTAATATCAATAGTGGTATATGGTATATTAATTTTTTCTTTATCAAAAGCATCTTTAACAAGTCTAAGAACTTGTCTTTTAATAATAGCCCCTGTCATAGCATTACAACTAATGTTAACCATATATACAACCGAAGACTCTCCAAGTTCATCAACACCCAAAAGCTTATAATCAATAACATCATCAATTTTCATAATATCATCTCGTAAAGATTCTAATACTTTCTCTAATTTATCCAAATCAGTATCATAAGCAACATTAAGTTTCATAAATAAATCAGCTTTAGCTAAATTAAAATTAATAACCTCGTTAAAAGAAGAATTACCAATAGATTTAACCTCACCAGTAAATGCCTTTATTTTAGTAGTTCTAAGTCCAAGTTCAATAACAGTACCTTTAAATCCATTAATTTCAACAACATCACCGACAGCATACTTATTATCAAATATAATTGAAGCTCCCGCTAATAAATCTTTCAAAATATCTTGAAAAGCAAGACCAATAACCGCAGCAAAAACACCAAGAGAAGCAATAATACTAGTAGTATCAACACCATATAATTTAAGAATACCAAGAACAACAAAAATTAAAATTAAATACTTAAAAACATTCGAAGCCAAATTAATAATAGTTTCTTTTCTCTTATCTTTACCACTAGTTCCTTTATGCTTTCTTATTTTTTTATTAATAATTTTACTTAATAACATATTAAGTATAACTCCTATCACAATATAAACTACTGGTAAATAAAATTTTTCATTAGTAATAACATTAATAAACTTTTCCATCAAAACTACCTTCTTTCCAAATTAATTATATATATTATATTATATCATTATTTAAACATTCTAACAATAATTTCATTAGAAATATACATATAATCCTTATTAATTTTAATACAACCATCATTAAATATTAAATATCCATCATTAACTAAATCATCAATATTAAAAATAGATTTTAAACTAACACCATATTTATTTTTAAAATTATTTAAATTAATACCATCAAATTTTCTAAGCCCTAACATTATCTCATTTTCCATTCTAACATTTTTATCTTCTAATTCAATACTACCAATATATTTACCATTTAAATATTTACTTAAATTTTTAGTATTAACCATTCTTTTATTTTCAATATAACTAGTACTAGACAAACCAAAACCATAATAATATTCATTATTCCAATATACTAAATTATGTTTAGATTGATATCCTTCTTTAGCATAATTACTAATTTCATAATGAATATAACCATTATCTTCTAAAGTATTCTCAATATATTTATACATTTCATAATCAATATCTTCTAAAACATTTTTAAAACCATTTACTTTAAGAATAGTATTATCTTCAACAATCAAACTATAAGTAGAAATATGATTTATATCAAGTTCTAAAAAGCATCTAATATCATTCTTTAAAATATTAATATCATTATAAACAGCATATATTAAATCAATATTAATATTATCAAAATATTTCTTTACCAAATTAATTTTTTTAAAGACTAAATCTTTATCATGATTTCTACCAAGTAATTTAATAACATCATCATCAAAAGATTCAACACCAATACTAATTCTATTTACCCCATTATCTTTCATAATCTTAAGTTTATTTTCAGTAATAGATTCAACATTACACTCAATAGTAAATTCATAATTAGAATTAATATTAAATACTTTAATAATTTCAAATAATTTAATTAATTCATCATCATTCAAACTAGAAGGAGTTCCACCACCAATATAAATAGTATTAATAGTCTCCCCTTTATATCTTTCATTAATTTCTTTTTTTAAATTATTTAAATAATCATCAATATATTTTTTATTATAAAACACTTTACAAAAATCACAATATGTACAAATACTATTACAAAAAGGAATATGAATATAAATAGACATAAAAATCACCATTAATAGAATATCATACAAAATATCATTTTACAATGTATAAAATAAAAATAAATTCTCATTATAATAATGGTGATTAGAATGAATAATATCGATGTAAGAAAATACATAATATCAAATTTCAAAGAAGATAATATTGAAGACATAAAAAAGTCTATTGAAGAATCAATAACATCACATGATGAAGATCCTCTAATAGGATTAGGAGTATTATTTGAATTATTATGGACTAACAGTAGTCCAGAAGAAAAAGAAATAATACTAATAAATATAAAAAAAGGTATGTAACATTTACATATCTTTTTTTGCTATAAAAAGTTCCAAAAGAATTTTACCATCAGCACTACCACTTTTAATCGCAGCATCAATATCCGCAAGTTTAGATAAATATTTAATTAAATCACTTTCACTATATAAATAAGCATCACTAAGTAAATATTTAACTCTATATACACTTTTAAAATCCAATATTTTAGCAATTTCTTCATTACTTTTTCCCTTATTATAAAGTCTTTTAACCTGAAATAATAATCTAATTTGACTTGCAATAATAGCCACTATCTGATTAATATCCATACCATTATTAATAAAATTATAATAAATCTTCATTGACTTTTCATTATTATTCTTTAAAATAGAACTAACTAAATCAAAAACAGAATCATCAATATCCTCATCAACAAGTAAAGCTACATCATCTTTAGTAATATTCTTATTATCTAATCTATATAACATTAATTTATCAAGTTCATTTTTAATATTATCAATATTATTACCGCATCTACTAGTAAAATATCTAATAGTAATATTATCCATAGTATAACCAAAATCATTAAGATAATTGTTTACAAAATCATTTAAATAATTATCAGTAATATCAATTTTTTTAACAACACCATTATCACTAATTAATTTAAACATTTTTTTCTTAGTATCCACTGAAGAACTATTACAAACAAATACCAAATAACTATTTTTATTATAATTATTAAAATAATCTTCCAATAACGAAACATCAATATTCTTCTTTAAAGACAAATAACTAGTACTATCTACCACAATAAACTTATTTAAAGAAAACATTCCAATAGTAGAAGCCTCCATTACAATATCAGAAATATTTTCAATATCATAATATATAGTATCATCACTAATA
>CAMFBT010000005.1 GCA_945948625.1 uncultured Mycoplasmatota bacterium
AAGATTTGAATGTTTTGATGTAATATTGTTTTATTTTGGTATTGTTTTTCATGTAATATTTACTATATTTTCTTTAATATTAATTATTTATAATATTATTTATTCTGAACATTTTAATAGTTTTGATATTGCTATTTCTTTGGGAATGTTTATATTGAATTTTTTAATTGGTGTTATTTTTAGAATGTTTGTTATTAAGAAATGTAATAAGGGTATTAAGGATAATTTGAACGGAATATTATTATTTGATTTTTTTATATTCAGTTGGGTTCCAATTAATTTTATTTGTTTATTTATTAAAAATTGTAATTGGGATCATATTAAGCATGATAGAAATGTTGATACTTTAAATATTTAGAGATAATAATTAATTTTATTATCTCTTTTATATGAAAGTGTGTTATAATTTAGATAAATAGGAGAGTGATTAATATGAAATTTGTTAAAAAAATTATGCTTTTTGTTTTTGTTTTGCTTATTTTAACTGGGTGTGGTAGAGATGATGATAAAATTATTATGGTAACTGAGGCTGGCTTTGCTCCGTATGAATATTATGATAATGGGGAGATTGTTGGTGTTGATGTTGATATAGCAAAAGAGATTGCTAAAGAATTGGGAAAAGAACTTGTTATTAAGGATATTGCTTTTGATTCTATTATAAATGAAGTTAGAACTGGTAAAGCTGATTTTGGAGCTGCTGGTATTAGTTATAGTGATGAGAGGGCAAAGAAAGTTGATTTTTCAATTAACTATTCTGTTAGTAAGCAAGTTGTTATTGTAAATGAGAATAGTAATCTTACTATTAATGATATTGCTAATAAGAAAATAGCTGTACAACTAGGTAGCATTGCCGATACTTTTGTTACAGAAAATTATAAAGCTGCTATTATTGTTAGACAAAAGAAATATTTGGCCGCTATAGAAGATTTAAAAGCAGGTAAAGTAGATTGTGTTGTTATGGATGAACTTCCTGCTAGGGAGATTATTAATAGTAATGTTGGTCTTAAAATTTTAGATGGTTCTCTTACTAATGATAGTTATGGTATGATAGTTAAAAAAGGTAATACTGAGTTATTGGAAACTATTAATAAAGTTCTTAATAGGCTTTCTAGTGATGGTTCTATTGATAGATTTATTATTAATCATACTGAGAAATAGGTGGTATAGATGAATACTTATATGAGATTCTTTGATAAAATATTTACTTTTTTTAAAAGTATTGGGGAAAGTTTTTATGATAGTGTTATTTATGATAATAGATATGAATTTATATTAAAGGGATTATTTCATACTATAATTATTGCTTTTTTTGCTGTTATTATTGGCATTATTATTGGTATTATTATTGCTCTTATTAGACATAATTATGATACTAATGGTAAAATGAGGATTGGTAATAAAGTTTCTACTATATATGTTAATATTATTAGAGGAACTCCTGTTCTTTTACAACTTATGATTATATATTATGTTATTTTTAAGTCTGTAAATGTTAATATTGTTATTGTAGGTATTTTGGCATTTGGTCTCAATTCTGCTGCTTATGTATCTGAGATTATTAGGTCAGGACTTATATCTGTTGATAAGGGACAAATGGAAGCTGGACTTGCTTTAGGACTTAGCTATGGTAAGGTTATGAGATATATTATATTGCCTCAGGCTATTAGAAATATTCTTCCAGCTTTAGGTAATGAGTTTATTACTTTACTAAAAGAAACTTCTGCTGGAGCATATATTGGAATATTAGAACTTACTAAAGCTTCGGATATTATTGCTTCAAGAACTTATGATTATTTTTTCCCTCTTATTATAACTGCTTTTATATATTTGATTATGACTTTAGGTTTATCTAAATTAGTTAATGTTATGGAAAGGAGATTATCTAATGCTAGAAGTTAAAAATTTGAAGAAGTGTTTTGGCAATAATGTTGTACTTAAAGATATTAATTTTAAAGTTAATAAGGGAGATATTATTTCTATTGTTGGTCCTTCTGGTAGTGGTAAATCTACTTTACTTAGATGTATTAACATGATAGAAAAACCTAGTGGTGGTAATATTATTTTTGAAGAAAAATCTCTTATGGATAAAAATACTAATTTATCTTTAATTAGGGAAAAAATTGGTATGGTTTTTCAGCAATTTAATTTATTTCCACATCTTACTGTTCTTGATAATATTACTTTGGCTCCTATTAAGTTAAAGTTAATGAGTGAGGATATAGCTAAAAAGAAAGCTATAGAATTACTTAAAACTATTGATTTAAAAGATAAAGCTGACGAATATCCTAATTCTTTATCTGGGGGACAAAAACAGAGAGTTGCTATTATTAGAACTTTGATAATGGAACCTGATATTATTTTATTTGATGAACCTACTAGTGCTTTGGATCCTGAAATGGTAGGAGAAGTATTGGAACTTATTAAAAAAGTTGCTGATACTGGTAAAACAATGATTATTGTATCTCATGAAATGAATTTTGTTAAAAAGATTGCTAATAGAATATTATTTCTTGATGAAGGTAAGATTATGTTTGATGGTAAGACTAAAGATTTTTTTAATAGTGATAATGAAAGAATTAAGGAATTTTTATCAAAAATTAACAAATAAATTGTAAAAGAAAAAAAAATCTGTTATAATGTTATAGTAGGGTACTATAATATGGTATTACTTAAAAATAGATGAAAATAGAAAGGGGAGATAATTTATGAATCCAATTAATGTAAAAAGTGAGATTGCTCCTTTGAAAAAGGTATTATTACATAGACCTGGTAGTGAATTACTTAATTTAACACCAAATTCTTTATCTAGATTATTATTTGATGATATTCCTTTTTTACCGGAAGCACAAAAAGAACATGATGAATTTGCTCGTATATTGAAAGAAAATAATATTGAGGTTGTTTATCTTGAAGATTTAATGGCTGAAGTACTTGAACTTAGTGATGAAATTGAAAATAAATTTATTAGACAATTTATTTTTGAAGCTGGTATTAAAACTCCAAAATATAAAAATTTGGTTTTTGATTATTTGAAAAGCTTTATTAATAAAAAAGAACTTGTATTAAAAACAATGCAAGGTATTAAATTAGAGGAAATTAATAGAGCAAAGAGAGAAGTAGAGAAATCTCTTGTTGATCTTGTTAGTGAAGAATCTGATTTTTTAGCAGATCCTATGCCTAATTTATATTTTACTAGGGATCCTTTTGCTAGTGCTGGTAATGGTATTATTTTAAATAGAATGTATTCTGTTACTAGAAATAGAGAAACTATTTATGCTGAATATATATTTAACTATCATCCTGAATATAAGGGACAAGTTAATAAATATTATGATAGATATTTACCTTATCATATTGAGGGTGGAGATGTTCTTAACTTAAATAATCATATTTTAGCAGTAGGTATTTCACAAAGAACAGAGGCTGGTGCTATTGATGAACTTGCTAAGAACTTATTTAGAAATCCTGATTGTGAGATTGATACTATTTTAGCATTTAATATTCCAGTTTCAAGGGCATTTATGCATTTGGATACTGTATTTACTCAAATTGATTTTGATAAGTTTACTTATCATCCTGGTATTATGGATACTTTACAAGTATTTGAAATTACCGAAGGAGATATTCCGGATAGTGATGAGGATTTAAATGTTAAAGAAGTTAATGGCTCTCTTGAAGAAATACTTGAAAAATATTTGGGTAGAAAAATTACTTTAATTCCTTGTGCTGGTGGGGATAAAATTTCTTCTGAAAGAGAACAATGGAATGATGGTACTAATACTTTATGTATTGCTCCTGGTGTTGTAGTTGTATATGATAGAAATAATATTACTAATAATATTTTAAGAGAACATGGTATTAAGGTATTTGAAATGCCTAGTGCAGAATTATCTAGAGGTCGTGGTGGTCCTAGATGTATGAGTATGCCTCTTATTAGAGAGGATTTAGATATGTCTAAGGTTAATATAGATAAGTGTGAAAATGTATCTTCAGTTAAAAAAGAAAATATTAAAAAAGTAGATAATAAGTTTAATTTTAAAGGTAGAAACTTTTTAACTTTACTTGATTATACTCCTGAAGAAATTAGATATCTTTTGGATTTATCTAAAGATTTAAAAGATAAAAAACATAGGGGTATAGAGCATAGATATTTAGATGGTAAAAATATTGTTCTTTTATTTGAAAAAACTTCTACTAGAACTAGATGTGCTTTTGAGGTTGCTGGTCTTGATTTAGGTATGGGAGTAACTTACTTAGATCCTGGTAGTTCACAAATGGGAAAGAAAGAAAGTATTGCTGATACTGCTAAAGTACTTGGTAGAATGTATGATGGTATTGAATATAGAGGATATGATCAAAAGATAATAGAAGAACTTGCAGAAAATGCAGGGGTTCCGGTATGGAATGGTCTTACTAATCAGTTTCATCCTACACAAATGCTTGCAGATGTTATGACTATTGAAGAGAACTTTGGCCATTTAGATGGTATTAAACTAGTTTTTATGGGAGATGCTAGAAACAATGTTGCTAATTCGTTAATGGTTGTTTGTGCTAAGATGGGTATGAATTTTGTATCTTGTGGGCCTAAAGATTTATGGCCTGATAATGAACTTGTTAATAAATGTAGAAAAATTGCTGAAGAAACTGGCGGTACAATAGAAATGACTGAAGATGTTATGGAAGCTTCAAAGAATGCAGATGTTATTTATACTGATGTTTGGGTTTCAATGGGTGAACCTGATGATGTTTGGGGTGAAAGAATTAAACTTCTTAGTCCATATCAAGTTAATATGAATGTTATGAATAATGCTAATTCTAATGCTATATTCTTACATTGTCTTCCATCGTTTCATGATTTAAATACTTCTATTGGTAAAGATATTTATGAAAAGTTTGGTCTTAAAGAAATGGAAGTTACTGATGAAGTGTTTAATAGTTCTAAATCTAAAGTTTTTGATGAAGCAGAAAATAGATTACATACTATTAAAGCTGTGGTATATGCTACGATGAGGGATGAATAATGAGTAAAATTGTTATTGCTTTAGGTGGTAATGCTTTAGGTAAAAATCCAAGTGAACAGTTATTATTACTTAAAAATGTTGCTAAAATAATTGTTAATTTGGTTAAGGATGGAAATAAGATTGTTCTTACACATGGAAATGGACCACAGGTAGGACAGATTGCTCTGGCTATGGAGTATTCTTCAAATGGAGAAGCTGGTACTCCAATGATGCCTTTTCCTGAATGTGGAAGTATGAGTCAAGGTTATATAGGTTACCAATTACAACAATGTATTCAAAATGAGCTTAAAATGCAAGGCATTGTTAAAAATTGTGCAACCTTGATAACACAAGTCTTAGTAGATTCTAAGGATAGTGCTTTTCAGAATCCAAGTAAGCCTATTGGAATGTTCTATAGTAAAGATGAGGCTATGGAAATTGAAAAAGAAAAGGGCTATACATTTATGGAAGATGCTGGACGTGGTTATAGGAGAGTTGTACCATCTCCTGTACCTATAGATATTATTGAGAAGAATGTTATTAAACTTCTTGTTGATAATAATAATATTGTAATTGCTTCTGGTGGTGGAGGAATTCCTGTAGTACTAGATAAGTCATCAATTAAGGGTGTTGAAGCTGTTATTGATAAAGATAGAACTGCTTCTTTACTTGCTAAATTAATTGGAGCAGATACTTTAATGATACTTACTGCGGTTGATAAGGTTTCACTAAATTATAATACTGATAATCAAATTGATTTAGATGTTATTACTGTTAATGATGCAGAAAGATATATTAGTGAAAATCAATTTGCTAAAGGAAGTATGCTTCCTAAGGTTGAAGCTTGTATTGATTTTGTAAATGAATCTGATGACAGAAAAGCAATTATTAGTTCACTAGAAAAAGCTAGTGCTGCTATTAAAGGAAAAACTGGTACAATTATTAAGAGGAGGTAGAAAGAAATGGCTAAGAAAAAGGCTAAGGTAATGTTATCGTCTTTTTCAATTATTCTAATTCTAATTTTTGGTCTTGGAATATTATCACATGTGCTTCCTAATGCACAATTTGTCGGTGAAGATATTGTTAATGGAAGCGGAACTGTTGGTGCTACTTTATCACAAGTACTAATGGCACCAATATTAGGTTTTGAAGATGCTATTGATGTTGGTATTTTCATTATGATGCTTGGTGGATTACTTGCTATAATCAACAAAACTGGAGCATTAGAGACTGGTATTAAGGTTTTAGTTCATAAACTAAAAGGAAGAGAAGTTTTATTGATACCTATTTTGATGCTTATATTCTCTATATGTGGTACTACTTATGGTATGCTTGAGGAGACTGTTGGATTCTATGTATTACTTGCTGCTACTATGATGGCTGCTGGTATGGATCCACTTGTTGGTTCGGCTGTAGTTTTACTTGGTGCTGGTAGTGGATGTTTAGGTTCTACTATTAATCCATTTGCTACTGGAGTTGCTCTTAGTGCTCTTCCTGATGGTGTAACTGCTAATCAAGGACTTGTACTATTAATTGCAGTATTTTTATGGCTTACAACATTAATTATTTCTATATTATTTGTTATGAGTTATGCTAAAAAGGTTCAAAGGGATAAGGGTTCTACTTTCTTATCACTTAGAGAACAGAAAGCTGCTGAAAAGAAGTTTGGTCAATTTGAAGATAAGGATAAGAAAGAAGTTAAATTAACTACTAAACAAAAAGTAACTCTTATCTTATTTGGTCTTACATTCTTAGTAATGATTATTGGATTTGTTCCTTGGGGTGAATTTGGTATTACATTCTTTGATAGTTTCACTGGATGGCTTACTGGTTCATCACTTGGTAATTGGTGGTTCTATGAAGCTGCTTTATGGTTTTTAATTATGTCAATTATCATTGCTATTATTAACAGATTTGGTGAGAAAGGATTTGTTGATACATTTGTAGATGGTGCTGATGATATGATCGGTGTTATTCTAATAATAGCTATAGCTAGAGGTGCTAGCGTTCTTATGAGACAAACATATTTAGATAATTATATTATTTATAATGCTGCTAATATGCTTGCTAAATTACCTGAACTTGCTTTTGTACCACTAAACTATATATTACATGTTATATTATCTGTTTTAGTTCCATCTTCATCTGGACTTGCAACTTTATCTACTCCAATTATTGCTCCACTTGCTTCACAACTTGGTTATAGTGTAGAAGTTACTATTATGACTTTAGTTGCTGCTAATGGACTTGTTAATTTAATAACTCCTACTTGTGGTGCTATTATGGGTGGACTTGCTCTTGCTAAAGTTGAGTATTCTACTTGGTTTAGATGGGCATTTAAAATAGTTCTTACTATTATGCTTGTTAATATATTTGTATTATGTTTATTTACTTTATTGGTATAGTAAAAAGTATATTATATTTTTAAGGAACAACTATTTTGGTTGTTCTTTTTATATGTGTAATTAGATTTTATTTATTTTTTAGATAATATTACATATATTTAATTGGGAGGAAATAATGAGTTATAAAGAGTATGTTGGTATGTCCTTGGAATTACATTTGTTTTTTGATCGTATTATGAAAGAACATAGTTTTTTTATTGAATTGAGTCTTACTGAAAAAAATAAGCAAGAAAAAAATATTGCAAATAATTTTCAAAAATTATTTTCTGATATTTTAGGGAAAATAGTTACTTTAGCTAATGGAAGAATTAACAATAATTTACTTAATTCTGGAGAAATTGTTACTGATAAAACACTAGAGGCTGAAAGAAAAAGTAGTAATTTAACTCAAATACAAATAGATACAAATATTACTTTGATGGAAAGTGAATTAAAAAGTGGCAATCTAATTATAAATGAGGAATTAGTTAATGTTATTAGTAATATTAATAAACAGACATTACCTATTATTAAAAACTTGATTTATTTTAAGAATGATATTTTAAATAAGGTTTTATCTTGTAATATGTATACTGCTAATTATCCTTTACTTATTACTCACATAATTAATGAAGCTAAAATGTATTATAATTTACTTAGTAAGGTTGAAAATAAGGAATCTTTTAGTAATAATTTTATATATGAACAAGAATTGTTTTGGAATAATATTATGAAAGAACATGCTGAATTTATAAGAGGATTACTAGATCCTAGTGAAAAAGATTTAATTATTACTGCTGGTAAGTATGTTACTGAATATGAGATTATTATGCAAAAATATAAAAATAATCCTTCTTATTTGACGGGTATTAGTTTAAATGAAACAATTGATTTTAGAAAATTTAAAATAGCAGGTGAGGAAGGAATTTTGAATTGTAAAGTTAAGAGTATAATTATTCCTTTACTAGCAGATCATGTTTTAAGAGAGGCAAATCATTTTATTAGAATTTTAAATAGTGTAAATAGTAATATTATTAAAAGTACTTAAATTATGATGTGAATACAGATTAGGATATATGAAAGTATTAATAATAGGAGATTAATTATTTGATTAATATAATGATTTATGTTAAGATTATTTTAGAGGTGTCAATTATATGTTGGTTTATAGAGTTTGTTCTAAAGATGAAATTGATATAATTAATAGAGAAAAAAACTTTGATAATGTTGGTAAAAAGTATAAGAGTAATATTTTGTTAAATAATTTTAAATATGATACTAAACTTAGATATTTACATTTTTTTGAAAATTATAGTGATATATTATATAGTAATACTTTAAAGGGTAAATATATATGTATATATGATATACCTGATGATGTATTATATAATTATAGTGGTATTGGATTTTATCTTGATTATATTAATTTTAGAAATATAGTTAAAGTTAATGAATTTGCAATTCCTGTTAAAATATTATTTTATAAATATTTAGTTGATTATTATGAATTAAAAGATGATTTGGATTATGAAGATTTTTTAGATTGTAATAAAAAAATAGTTAAGATGAAGAATATAAATGATTAAGGTAGTTTTGCTTTATAAGAGAGGAAAATAAAAAACGAATATGATTTAGTTTTATCTAAAAGATCTATTAATTTTGGGTTTTAACACATTACAAGTATGATATTGGACCTAATATAAATTGTAAAATAGAAAGATATATTGTATGTGTTGGATTGAATTTTATTAGAGAAGATATTATTGGTTTTAAGGATAGTCTAGCTGAGCCGGTAGTTTTCTCGAATACTATTTTATAAAAAAACACCGAATGGTGATGTTAAACCTATTTAGTAGTCATTAATAAAAATTAATGTGAAATCAGTGTGAAGTTGCAATAATTATTAAATTTAATGCCACAAACATTATTAGACATGTTATAATTAATATGTAGGGAGTGTGCAAAATGGATTATGATAAAATTTTTGAAAAAGATTTAGATAGGAAATTCTTTTATACAGATTATCCTGGTAAAAAAATTGTTGTTGGGAAAATAAGTTTAAATAATGCAATAGCAAGATTAAGTAAAGATGAATATTACACATTAGTAACTTATTATAAAGGGGATGTATTACCAGAGCAGTACATACCACTTAATGAATTAACAAGTGATGATGGCACTTTGTTTGCTACATTTAATCCTAATATGCATTTTTTTGATATATGTATGAATGGGGGTATACAGCGTATTTCTAGATTACCAAATTCTAATTCAGGTAGTCCTAATTACCTTCTTGGACCAGGACCAAATGCGGTATCACTAGAAGATTTAATTATGGAACAATATAATGAGTATTTAAAAAACACAGATATCTTCAGTTAAAAGAGGCAGATAGTTTTTTGAATCATTATATCAAGCAATCTATTTATATGTATTTGTTTAAGGATTAAATATTATTTTTATTGTTTTTCTAAAACATTTGGTAACACTAATAATGTTATCATTTTTTTTGCTGAATATTCTTAAAATTATTCGGTATTGTATTAAGTAAGATGGTAAATATAAGAAAAATTAAAATACATGATTTCAGACATAGTCATACAACATTTTTATTATCAAATGGTATTCCAATAACTATAATAAGTAAAAGGTTGGGATTGATATATCAATGACATTAAATGTATATTCACATCTAATACCAGAAGATGAAGATAAATCTATAATTTTAATTAATAGAATTAATGGAAAAAATATTAAAATAAGAGAATTTAAAGAAAATGGATAAAGTGAAAAATAAAAAAATCCTTGAAAAACAAGGACTAATCTTAAAAATGGAGCAGATGAGGGGAGTCAAACCCCCGTCTCAGCCTTGGCAAGGCCGAATTCTAATCGTTGAACCACATCTGCATCAGATATATACATATTATATTAAAAATTAATAAAAAAATCAACTATTTTTTATGAAAAAATGTAAAAATATTGTATAATAGTTATTAGGTGATAATTTATGTTTGAAAATTTAAGCGATAGATTGCAGAATGTTGTTCATAAGATTAGAGGATATGGAAAAATAACTGAAGATAATATTAGTGAAATGATGAGGGAGATTAGACTTTCTCTTTTGGAAGCTGATGTTAATTATAAAGTTGTAAAAGAGTTTACAAATAATGTAAAGGAGAAAGCATTAGGTGAAGATGTTAATAAGAGTTTATCCCCTGGTGAAGTATTTGTTAAAATTGTTAAGGATGAACTTACTAATTTACTTGGTGGAGAGAATACTCCTTTAAATGTTAATGGGAATCCTGCTACTTTAATGTTGGTTGGTCTTCAAGGTAGTGGTAAAACTACTACTATTGGTAAACTAGCTAATTATCTTAGAAAGAATAATAGGAAAAAACCTTTACTTGTTGCTTGTGATGTATATAGACCTGCCGCTATTGATCAGTTAAAACAGATTGGTAAGGAACTTGGTATTGAAGTTTATTCTGAAGGTAAGGGAAATCCTATAGAAATATCTAAGAATAGTATTAAATATGCTAAAGATAATGGATATGATTATGTTCTTATTGATACTGCAGGTAGACTTCAAATTGATGATGTATTGATGGAAGAATTATTTAATATTCAAAAGGAAATTAATCCTGATGAAACTATATTAGTTATTGATTCTATGATGGGACAGGATGCTATAAATGTTATTAATGGATTTAATGATAAGATTAATCTTAGTGGTGTTATTTTAACTAAATTAGATGGTGATACGAGGGGTGGTGTTGCTTTATCTGTTAAACATCTTACTAATTTACCAATTAAGTTTGTGGGTGTTAGTGAAAAGATGGATGGTCTTACTCCTTTTTATCCTGAAAGAATGGCATCTAGAATACTTGGCATGGGAGATATTTTATCTATAGTTGAAAAAGTTCAAACTGAAATTGATGAAAAAGATGCTGAAAAAACTGCTAGAAAGATGATGAAGGGTAATTTTGATTTAGAAGATTTTTTAGAACAACTTAATCAGATTAAGAAACTTGGTCCATTAGAAAATATTCTTAAACTTTTACCTGGTGCAAAGAAAATGGGATTAAATAATGTAAATATAGATCCTAAAATTATGAAAAGGACTGAAGCTATTATTCTTTCTATGACTATGGAGGAGAGAAAAAATCCTAGTATTTTGAAAGCTAGTCGTAAAAAGAGAATAGCAGATGGTTCGGGGACTACAGTTAATGATGTTAATAAGCTTCTTAATCAATTTGAAGAAATGAAGAAAATGATGAAAATGATGGGAAATGGTAATTTTAAAATGCCATTTTAGGAGGATATTATGAAAGTTCTTACAATAAGGGAACCATGGGCTAGTTTGATTGTTAATGGTTATAAAGAATATGAATTTAGAAGTTGGAAAACTAATTATAGAGGTAGAATATTAATACATGCTGGTCTTACTTTAGAAAAAGATAATGAATTAAAATTTAAGGATTATCATCTTGATTATGGTAGTGGTGAAATTATTGGTGAGGCTATTATTACTGATTGTATTTTTGTTACTGATGATTTTAATGTTGAACTTAATAAAGTTAATCCTCTTGTATATGGTAATGGGAAACATATTGGAAATTATGCTTGGAAATTAGAAAATATTGTTATGTATGACAAAAGAATTCCTTGTAAAGGAAAACTTGGATTATGGAACTATGATATTAGTAATTAATTTTGTTTAAAAAATAGACTTCTTTACTATCTACTTATTTAGTGAAAACATATTATAATGTAGATAGGAGGATAAATTATGAATTATACTGATGGTTTTAATCAAGGTATGTATGATGGTGATATTGATATTAATATAACTAATACTAATACAAATCAAAATGTTAATGACAATACTAATATGAATTACAATACTATTGGTGCTCCAATGATGGGAGGTCCTATAATGGGAGGAATTGCCTCTCCAGTAGTAGAGACTCCTAGAGAAAGAGTTGTATATAGAAATATTTATCATACTGTGCCTCATGTTTGTCCTATAAATACTAAGATTGTTAATAATCATATTTATAGACATACTTATCAACCAAGATATACTTGTTGTGAAGAAAATGTTGTTACTAATGAACAATGTGGATCTTGTTGTCAATTTAGATAAAAACTTATTTTATTATTGAATTTTTTATTATGAATAGAGCTTATTGCTCTTTTCTTTTTTCTTATATATTAAAAAAGATCATTAATGTGATCTTTTGATATGATTTTCTTGTTCATAGATTTTATCAATATATTGGTAGATGTTATCTATATTGTTTTGTTTTTGTAATATATTATTTGTTAAACTTAGTATTCTATCAATATTTGTCATTGTATATATAAATGAATTTATATTACTTTGAATGGTAGTATTATAATTGTTTTTATCTCCAAATACTCCAATTGGATTTCCCATCATTGGTGATAATTCTATTAGAATATTACCGGGATAGTTTATTCTTAAGTGATCGTTGACACTTACTATTTTTCCACTTTTATCTTTAATGATATCATAAGTACCTTTATTTTTTATTGTGTATTCTTGATAATATTTACTTAGTAAATAATTGTATGTTGTAATAAATTCATTATTACTTTCTGGTCTTTGATAAATAATTCCTCCAATACTATGATAATTTAATAAACCAAAGATATTTCCTTTTAATTCTTCTAATAATTTTTTTAAGGAAGTTATTTCTAATTCGTTTTTGAAGTTATTACTTTGATTATTACCAGGATGTCCAATAGGAGATGGTATATCTAATCTGATGTTGTTATATACTAATTGCCAGTTATATTCATTTGGTTTTACTATTCTTTTTTTTGTATTTGAATTTAAATCAATACCATTTCCATTACTTGCCCAATCTATAATACTTCCTTTTGGATGATTTGATAATATTTCTTCAACATTATTTCTTAAAATATTATATTTACTGTTAATTGAAGTATGGTTTATATCTTTAAACATTAGTTGATGTTCTTTGGTTTTGCTATCTTTATTTTGTGTATCGCTTTTAAATTTTTTATAGAATTCATAACTGAATTTTGTTATTTCGTTTTCAGTAGTATTTCTTCCCAATTTATTTCTTATTGCAGAAGTGTTTATTAAATATCCTTCGGGATTTAATATTGGAATAAAATGTATTGTTAGTGATTCAAATGATATGTTATTTTTTATTAGATAGTTCATTAAATTAAGAACAAATGTTACTGTTATTATTTCATTAGAATGTTGACCTGCTGTTACTATTATATGCTTTTTTCCATTTCCTAGGGTAAAATGTCTGATTGGTAATTTTTCATTATTTGTATATGCTAAAGGTGGTTTTTCTGTTATGATTCTGTTATTAAAACTATCCATTATTTTTTGACATTCATTATAGTCTAAAATCATCTGCTATCTATTCCTTCCTTTTAGTATAATATTGAATTATATGTTTTTTATTATTTCTTGTACTGTTTCTTTATCACTAAAGTGTGTTTTATTGCTTCCTATTATTTGATAATTTTCATGACCTTTTCCTAATATTAATAATATATCATTATTTGTTAATTCTTCAATTCCTTTTTTAATAGCGGTTTTTCTGTCTAATTCTATGATATAGTTATCATTTGCTTTTTCTTTTAGTAGATCATTAATTATTTGGTTTGGATCTTCATCTCTAGGATTATCATTTGTAAAAATTGTTTTGTTTGACATTGTTAATACTAGATTTCCCATTTCACTTCTTTTTTCACGATCGCTACCTGTTCCACCTCCACAACCAATTACAGTAATTATTTTATTTGGCTTTAATTCGCGAGTTGTTTTTAGTACATTTTCTATTCCATCCGGAGTATGTGCATAGTCTATAATAATATTATTATTTTTGTAGTTAATATTTTCCATTCTTCCTATGGGATTTTCTACTGTATTTAATACTTTGTTTATTTCTTCAAAAGTATATCCTATTTTATTTAATATTATTATACTAACTAGACTATTATATATATTATGTTTTCCAAGCATTTTTGTACTAAATGTATAATTTTCATTATTATGTATAACTGAAAAAGTACTATGTGATAATGTTATATTATATTCTTTTATATAATAATCTCCTTTTGTAAAACTATATGTAATGTTATTATTTCCTTTAACTATGAAATAGTCTTTGTAGTTGTCGTCGTTATTTATTATTGCATATTTATTATTTCTTAACATATTAAATAGTTTTTGCTTTGCTTTTGCATAATTTTCCATAGTTTTGTGATAACCTAGATGTTCATGTGTTAAATTGGTAAATACTGCAAAGTCAAATTTTAATCCCTTTAATCTATTTTGATCTAATCCATGAGAACTTGCTTCAAGACAGACATATTCACATCCTTCTTTTTTAGCTTCAATTAATAATTCATATATGTCTATTATTTCTGGTGTTGTATTAGGGAGTTCTTTTATAAAATTTCCTATATAGAAACCATTAGTACCGATATAAGCGGTTTTTCTGCCTAATTTATTTAGCATATTATGAATAAGTATACTAGTAGTAGTTTTACCATTTGTTCCTGTTATTCCGATTAGTTTTAAATCTTTTATTTCACTATAATAAGTATCATATAGATATTTTACTAGATAATCTTTTGTATTATCTACGATAATTGTTTCTACTGGATAATTTCCATATTCTGCGATTACTTTTGTTGCTCCATTTTTGATTGCATCTTCAATATACTTATGGCCGTCATTATTTGTTTTTAATGCTATAAAAGTATCTCCTTTTTCTATTTTTTTAGAATTATATTTTATATTCATAGTACCTCCGTTTGTTTTTTATATTATACAATATTATATGTTAAATGTAAAATATGTTTTTTTAATACTTTTGTTTGTTTATACATTTGTTTCAAATTTGAATTATAATATCTTATAAAATATATATGTTATTCTTTTGGAATTAAAAAGTTATATTATTATGTTGACTTTAAATATTTTATAGTTTATACTTTTGTCGCAATTGCAAGAAAAGAAAAAAATTAATTTTTTGAGGGAGGTTTTATTTGAAAAAGGTTTTATTATTCATTGTTTTATTTTTATGTATTATTGGTAATGTTAAAGCTGAAAATGTTACTTTGACTAAAGATGTGTATGATAACACTTATGTTTATTATTATGATAGTAATTTAGGTAGAACTAGATATTTAAAAGCTAGCAAATATTTATTTGGTACTACTGCTGCTTATTGTATTGAACTTGGAAAAGATATTAGTAGTTTTGAATATAATGTTACTAATTCTTTTGATGGTATTAATATTAATAAAGATGATCTTGATTATATTAAACTTGTTAGTTATTATGGTTATAATTATCCAGGACATGACACAGATAGATTTTATTTGGCTACTCAGGGTCTTATTTGGAAAAGATTGGTTAGAACTTCTATTAAGTTTACTATAGGATTTGATCCTGATGTTTTTTATAATTTGACTAATGAAGAGACTATTATTAATGTACTTGTTAATCGGCATAAAATTAAGCCTTCTTTTGATGGTACTACTATTGATGTTGTTAAAGGTGAAGAGATTATTTTAGAAGATTCTAATAATGTTCTTTATTTATATTATTCTGATGATGATAATGTTGTTATTGATAATAATAAATTGATTATTAAGAAGGGATTTGATAAAAAATCTATTGTTTTGAAGAGACATAATTATACAAATAAGGATTTTTTCTTATATTCTTCCGGTAATTCTCAAAAGATGATGTCTTCAGGTGGTATTACTAATTCTACTAGTGAACTTAATGTTAATCTTATTAGTGGTAGTATTGAAATTAAGAAGTATGATAAGGAAACTTTAAGTGTTAGTCCACAAGGTGATGCTACTTTAGATGGGGCTATATATGAGTTATATGATGGTAATAATAATTTTATTGATAATTTTGTTACTGGTAAAAAGAGTAAGATTGAAAATCTTGGTATTGGGAAATATTATATTAAGGAAAAGAAAGCTAGTACTGGTTATTTAATTGATAATAATGTATATGAAGTAGAAATTACTAAGGATAATTTTGATAATAGTGTTATTGTATATGAAGATGTTATTAAAAGAAAGGTTGAATTATTTAAGGTTTATGCTAGTGATGATACTGGTTTTTTGGTAGGAGAATCTGATATTAGATTTGATATTTTTGATAAAAATGGTAATTTTGTTAATTATATTGTTACTGATAATGATGGTTATGCTAGTATTTATTTACCATATGGTATATATAATTTTAAACAAATTAATAGTACAAAAGATTATTATAAAATAGATGATTTTGAGATTGTTATTGATTCTAATGATGAAAGACCTATTTATAAACTTATTTCTAATAGTGAAATTAAGGCTAAAGTTAGGGTTATTAAGAAAGATGTTGATACTTTAGAAAATATTATTAATGGTAAAGCTAGTTTTAAAATATTTGATGTTAAAAATAATAAATATGTTTCGTTTAAAATTAGTTATCCTGAAGATAAAATTATTGATGTATTTGATATTGATGATAATGGTATTTTTACTACTCCTTTTGAACTTGGATCTGGTGATTATATTTTATATGAAGTTGATTCTGATATGAATGGATATTTATATAATAAAGAAGGTGTTCCTTTTTCAATAGGTGAATCTTCTAATACAATAATGGAAAATAATGATGTTATATTAGAAGTACCATTTTATAATAAAATTGTTAAAGGGACTTTAAATATTTTAAAGTATGGTGAATCTATTAAATATAGTGATAATAGTTATTTTTATAGTAATATTCTTCTTGATAATGTTAAATTTAATTTATATGCAGAAGAAGATATATATGAAAATAGTAAACTTATATATAATAAAGATTCTGTAGTAGATAGTTGTACTACTATTAATGGGATCTGTAGTATTACTGATTTACCTCTTGGAAATTATTATTTGAAAGAGATTTCTTCTAGTGGTGGTAATGTTATTAATAGTACTGTATATAAAATTGAATTTAATTATAAAGATCAATATACTAAAAATATTATTTATGATTTGGAGGCTTATAATTATTTACCTAAAGGGAAACTTGTTATTACTAAATATGAAACTGGTAGTAGTAAAAGAATTAGTGATACTTTAATTGAAATTAGAAATATAAATAATGAAATTATATATAAGGGTTATACTGATAAGAATGGGCAAATTGTTTTAGATGATATGTTATATGGTGAATATTATATTTCTGAAGTTGAAGCTAGTACTGGTTATAAACTTACTTATGATAAAATATTTTTTGAAATAGGAGAAGATGATACTTGTATTGATATTTATAATGAAAGAATTAAAGTACCTAATACGGGAATTGGTTTTGGTCTTGTTGAAATTGTCATAATTATATTTAGTTTATTAGATATTTTTATTGGTATTTTGTTTTTTAGAAATAAAAAAATTTTAGTTGTTTGTTTATTTATATTACTTCTTTCTTTTCTTTATTTTGGTATTAAATTTTATAATTATTATAATGATAAACAATATAATGAAAAAGCAGTAGAGGCAGTTCTTAATAATAGAATAGATAGTATTAGTAGTGATAAATATAGATATAAAGCTATTTTGGAAATACCTTCAATTGGATTGAAAAGAGGAATTCTTGATATTAATAATAAATATAATTTTGCTAAATATAATATTGAACTTGTTAAAGAAGATAATGATATGATAGTACTGGCTTCTCATAACGGGAATAATTATAATTCTTATTTTGGTAAACTTAAAAATATATCTTTAGGTGATGAAATTAATTATTATTATAATGGTAAGATATATAAATATATTTATACTGATAGTTATGAAATTAGGAAGGATGGATATGCTGATATATATCGTAAAAAAAGTGAAAAATCTATAATTTTAGTTACATGTAAAGATAATAGTGATGATGCTCAAATTGTTTTTATTGGTTATTTAAATGATATTTTAGAATACTAAAAAGGTGAGGATTTTCCCTTGCTTTTTTATATGTATCGTGATAGAATTATTATAGGTGAGAGGTAAGAAATGGTTAAGAAAAAGAATATTAAACTTACAGAACACGTGTCATATTGTATTATAGATAGTACTATTTATTTATTTCAAAATAGTGATAATATATCAAGTGATGAAATGGAAATATTATGTAGAAGATTATCTTTAATTATTGAAGATAATGATATTTCTTATATTAATATTTCTGCTAGAAAGATTGAAGATAGGAAAGAGTTTTATCAAAAACTTGGTTTTTCTTTATCATATTATGATGTTAATAAACTTAATATTTTATATGAGGGTAAAAAAAATAAAAAAGATTATAAATGTTATGGTATTATGACGAAGAAGGATTTTTTTGATAGATTAAATAATAAAAAAGTAGATACAAACTGCAATAAAGAAATTATAAATTATAATTCTGGTTATGTATATAATTTATTTCTTTTATTTGGAGGTATTTTACTTCTTTGTTATTTTTGTGTTCAAGGGGCTATTTATTTGGTTAAATAGAAAGGAGTTTTTTTATGACATTAGATAGTGTGTTAGCGATACTTAGAGCAATTATTGATATTTCGCTTGTTTGGATGGTTATTTATTTTATTCTTAAGAACATTAAAAATAATGTAAAAATGATACTTTTGTTTAAGGGAGTGTTTGTAGTACTTATTGTTAAAGTACTTAGTGATACTTTAAATCTTACTACTATTGGATTACTTTTAGAGTATATTATTATGTGGGGTCCTCTTGCTCTTATTATTATATTTCAACCGGAGATTAGAAGTATTTTGGAACATATTGGTAGAAAACAATTGCTTGGTAGACATAAAGTTCTTACTTTAGATGAAAGGGAGAAACTTGTATATGAAGTTATGTCTGCGGTAGATTATCTTAGAAAATCTAGAATAGGTGCTCTTATTGTACTTGAAAGAGATATTAGTTTGAATGAATATATTGAGAGAAGTAAACCTATATATGCTGATATTTCATCAGAACTTCTTATTTCTATATTCTTTCCTAGAAATCCACTTCATGATGGTGGGGTAATTATTCAGGGGAATAAAATTACTTCTGCTGGTGCTGTTTTTCCTATAAGTATTAATAGTAAAATTAGTAAAAAGTTAGGAACTAGACATAGAGCGGCGATTGGTATTAGTGAAGAATCTGATGCGGTAGCTATTGTTGTTAGTGAGGAGACTGGTAAGATATCTATAGCAGTAGGTGGAAATTTAAATTATAATCTTTCTTTAGATGATGCAAGAATGATTTTAATTGAAGAACTTAAACCTAAGAAAGAAGTTCTTTTAGATGATGAGTTTGAAGATGAGGAGGAAGATAATAATGAAAGTGCTTAAGAAGATTATTAAATCTATTAAGAAATTTTTTCAATGTATCTTTAATTTCTTTGATAAGATTATAATTACTCCAGTTACTAAATTTGGTTTATTTCTTGAAGAGAAAATGGATAAAAATGCAGGTAAGTTTGAAAAATGGTTAAATAAGAAAAATACTTTGGTTTTTATTTCACTTCTTATGGCATTATTGTTATTCTTTTATGTTGATAATCAAGCAAGTACTGTTATTGATAGTGCTGCTGAAGTGCTTAGAAATCAAGATGTTGAAGCTACATACAATAAAGAAGCTTATGTTGTTGAAGGAATTCCTGAGACTGCAGATGTTACTTTAATTGGTAGAACTGTTGATTTATATCTTGCTAAACAGTTATCTACTGGTAAAGTTACTGTTGATTTATCTAATTTAAAAGAAGGTACTCATAAGGTTGATTTGAATTATGAGAGTTCTATAAATTCGGTTACTTATAAATTGGATCCTTCTTCTATTACTGTTAATATTTATCCTAAAGTATCCGCTACTAAGAATATTACTGTAGATGTTATAAATAAAGATAAATTAGATAGTAAACTTTCTATTCAATCTGTTACAGTTGATAAAGAAGAAGTTATTATTAAGGGTACTGATGATGAGAAATCTATTCATAATATTGATAAAGTTGCCACAGTTAAAGCACTTGTTGATATTGGTAGTATTGTAGATCCTAAAGCTGGTGTTAATACTATTGATAAAGTAAAACTTGTTGCTTATGATAAATATGGTAATGTTGTTGATGTTGAAATTGTTCCTGAAACGGTAGTTGCTACGGTTAATATTGAATCTTATAGTGGTACTGCTAAATTAAAGGTAATTCCTAAAAATATAGATAAGATTGATTTTGGTAAGGCTATTAGTTCTATTACTACTTCAGTTAATTCTGTTAATATTTATGGAGAACAGGAAATTGTTAGTAAATATGAAGAAAGTTATATTCCAGTTGAAGTTGATGTTTCAGGATTGTCTGATAGTAAAAGTTATACTGTTGTTGTACCTAAGCCTGATGGTATTAGAGAAGTATCTGAAAAAACTATTACAGTTAAAATTAGTTTAGGTAAAGAAGAAAGTATGGAAGTTAATGATATTAAAATTGATGCGATTAATCTTGGACCTAATTTAAAAGCTGGTGCTATTGGAGAAAATTCTTCAAAAACTACGGTTATTGTTAAAGGAACTAAAGAGGTACTTGATACTATAGATGCTACTACTATTAAAGCAACTGTTGATTTGGCTGGGCTTGGTGAAGGTGAGCATACTGTAGAAGTTAAAGTTACTGGTGAAGAAGTTAAGGCTAATTACTTTGCTAAGACTACTAAAATCAAGGTAAGAATTAGCAAGAGTTAATATCTAATTTTGACTAGTTTTGTCGAAAGTGATGAAATTGTTTTGGTAATATGTTATCCTTTAATAAAAGGAGGATAAATAGATGCCGGGGTATATATTAGTAGAAGATATTTTTGATGAAATGAGTCAAAATATTAGTTATATTAAATTAAATTGTTATTTGAAGGAAAAAAGAAAAGATTAGTTTTCTTTTTTTCTTTTCTTGTAAAATTATTTTATTTAGTGTATAATTTATTTGTATATAGGTAGGTGTTAAAATGGGTAGAAAAAAGAAAACTGAAAGTACTGAAAATAAAACTATTAAATTAGAGAAAATTGATTCAAATAAAAAGTATAATGTTTCTGATGGATTTTATTATATACTTGGAATTGTACTTTCTCTTGTGCTTATATTTGCTACAGAGGAACTTTTAAGTACTGTTAATTATTTATTTGTTGTTATTTTTTCAATAATAGCTGTTATTAAAATTATTAATTTTATTATTAATAAGGAATATGAAAAAAAAGATTATTCTGGAGTTATTTTGGGAATTATGTGTTTATGGTTAGGGTTATTTACTTTTAAATATGGACAATTTTTATTTTTAGATCTTTTACCTGTATTTGTTTCTTTATTATTGTTTTTAATGGGTGTTAGTAGTCTTATTAAATTTTTTAATTATAAAATTACTACTAATGTTGTAGTGGCTATTATTTCTATTATTCTTGGTATTGTTCTTATTTTTGTACCAAAAAGTATAATGTATATTTTCTTTAAAATTACTGGTATATATATTTTTGTTATGGTAATTTTGGATTTTATAAATTATAAGAAAACTAATGAAATAGATAATTAAAAAAGTTAATAATTTAGATTTAAACGAATGAAAACTATATGTTTTCTTTTTTTTATAAAAATATATGTTCAAATGTTTGTTTTTGTGATATAATTATAACTTGTGAGAAAAAGAAGGTGTATTATATGAAAATTAGAAATATTGCAATTATTGCTCATGTAGATCATGGTAAAACTACTTTAGTTGATCAATTACTTAAAAAATCCGGTACTTTTAGAGCAAATGAAGAAGTTGCTACTAGGGCTATGGATTCTAATGATATTGAAAGAGAGAGAGGTATAACTATACTTGCTAAGACTACTTCTATTCATTATGATGGATATAAAATTAATATTCTTGATACTCCTGGTCATGCTGATTTTGGTGGAGAAGTTGAAAGAATTATGAATATGGTTGATGGTGTTCTTCTTTTAGTTGATGCTTATGAAGGTACTATGCCTCAAACTAGATTTGTTCTTAAAAAAGCATTAGAGGCTGGAGTAAAACCTATAGTAGTTATTAATAAAGTTGATAAACCTACTGCTAGAGTTGATAAAGTACTTGATGAGGTTATTGATTTGTTTATTGAACTTGGAGCTACTGAAGAACAACTTGATTTTAAAGTTGCTTATGTTAGTGCTTTAAATGGTACTGCTAGTTTAGATCCTGATATTAATACTCAGACTGAAAGTTATGATGATATATTTAAATTAATTATTGATGAGATACCAGAACCTAATGCTAATCCTGATGGTAATTTGCAATTTCAACCAGCACTTTTGGATTATAATGAATATGTTGGTAGAATTGGTATTGGTAAAGTTCATAGTGGTACTATTAAGGTTAATGAAATGGTATCATGTGTTAGACTTGATGGTAGTATTAAACAATTTAGAATTCAAAAATTATTCGGATTTGATGGACTTAAAAGAATAGAAATTAATGAAGCTAAAGCAGGTGATATTGTTGCAGTAGCGGGTCTTATGGATATTTCTGTTGGGGAAACTGTTTGTAATATAGGTAAAGAAGAATCTCTTCCTGTTCTTAGAATTGATGAACCTACTTTAAAAATGACTTTTATGGTTAATAATAGTCCTTTTGTTGGTAGAGAGGGTAAAATTGTTACTGCTAGAAAAATTAGTGAAAGATTATTTAAGGAAACTCAGAGAGATGTTAGTTTAAGAGTAGAAGAATCTGGTAATGAAAGTTTTATTGTATCTGGTAGAGGTGAACTTCATTTATCTATTTTGATTGAGAATCTTAGAAGAGAAGGTTTTGAACTTCAAGTATCTAAACCTGAGGTTATTATTAAGGAAATTGATGGAATTAAATGTGAACCTTATGAAGATGTTCAAATTGAAGTTAGTGATGATTGTGTAGGTAATGTTATTGAAGCTCTTGGTCTTCGTGGTGGTAAGATGGAAAATATGTCTAATGTTAATAATTTAATTAGGCTTAATTATATTATTCCTTCAAGAGGGTTAATTGGTTTTAATACTAATTTTATGACATTAACTAAAGGATATGGTATTCTTAATCATAGTTTTAAGGAATATTTACCAATTGAAGATATTAATTCTACTGAAAGGAAAGTTGGAGTATTAGTGGCTACTGAAGCTGGTAAAGCTACTGCTTATGCTTTAGGACAATTGGAAGATAGAGGTGTAATGTTTATTGAACCTGGTACTGAAGTTTATGAAGGTATGATTGTAGGGGAATGTAATAGAGAAAATGATTTAGCTGTTAATGTTGTTAAGGGAAAACAACTTACTAATACAAGAGCTGCTGGATCTGATCATACTGTTGTTTTAAAAAGACCTAGACCTCTTACTTTGGAGTATTGTCTTGATTATATTAATAGTGATGAATTAGTTGAAATTACTCCAGAAAATATTAGACTTAGAAAGTTTATTCTAAATACTGAAGCAAGAAAGAAGTTTGATGCAAAAAAATAACTTCTTTTTTTATAAAAAAATAGAGTTAATTCTTTATGAATTAACTCGGGGACCGCAAGGGTCTTTGATCAACAAACGGGTATAAAACCTTTGTTGAATATAATATACAATATTTTGAGATAAAAGTCAAATGTTTTTGGTGAATTTTTCTATTAGTTCTTTATCAATTTGATTCATAACTTCATTTGAACATCTTTCTTTGCCAATAAAGTCATATTCATTAATTGGTTTAAAGATTCTAGTTTTTGATATAGTAGTGATTAAACTACAGCAAGCATAAGTATTTTTTTGATTGCTTTTGTAATAAGTTAATAGTGTATATAATTTTCTTATTTTTACTTTTTCTTCAATAGTCAGTTCTTTATTTTCAAAATCTAATTCTTCTTTAATTCCAATTTTTAATAACTCTTTTTTTATCTTATCAATTAATTTATCAATAACAAGACTATTTAAATTAAGATTAAATTTACTTTTTTTTGATGTTAATGGTATAACTGTTAGAATATTATTTTTAGGATTGTCATAATTATTAAGTACGATTGCAAAATGTACTTGAGACATTTCTGAACCAAGGTTGACACCAAAGTCAACTTTTATAATAGTTCCTCTTTTATATGTTTTATATGTTTTATATGTTTTTGTTTCATATTTGTTAGTTTCTGTTAAGAGTAGTTTTGAATTTTTCAATAGCCATTCATCTAAATAAGCAAACTTGTAAGGTAATTTTTTATCTATTATATTATGATAATTAACATATGATGTGTCTAATTTTATCTTTTCTTTTAAATTATTTTTATTTTTTTCTTTATCTTTTGTATTTGTATTCATTTTATTACTTCCTTTCTTTGCCTCGGTAGACTAATCTTTTTTGTTTTTAATTTCTTATTTTGAATTGTTGTAATGTTTATTATAGTATAATGTAATTGTTAAGTCAATATCTTAAAAAAGTAATTAAAAAAATACCTAGATAGGTAGGTATTTAGTTTTATTTATATCCTTTTTTCTTGTATTCATCATATAATTCTTTAAATCTAGTAAAATGAATTATTTCTCTTTGTCTTAAGAAAAGTAGAGGCCCTATAACATCAGGATCATCTGTTAGATTGATTAGATTTTCATAAACTGCTCTTGCTTTTTGTTCGGCGGCCATATCTTCAGATAGATCGGCGATTGGATCTCCGGTTGTGGCAAAGTATGCTACAGTAAATGGAACACCATTTGCATCGGTTGGGTATAGTCCTTTACCATGCTCTGCATAATGAGAATCTAATCCTGCTTCTCTTATTTCTTTTAGTGTTGCATCTTTTAGTAATTGATATATCATTGTTGATATCATTTCTACATGGGCTAATTCTTCTGTCCCTATATCAGTAAGTAATGCTTTTCCTTTATCATCTGGCATAGTATATCTTTGATTTAGATAGCGGAAAGCTGCTGCTAATTCACCATTGGCTCCACCATATTGTGTTACTAAATATTTTGCCATTCTTAGATCTTTTTTCTTTATATTAACGGGGTATTCTAATGATTTTACATATTTCCACATTATTTTTGCACCTCCCATGGCCAAGGTCCGTCGTTCCATAACCAGTTATTTGTTTGTACTGGACTAGATAGTGTTAATGGACCATATTTACTTTCATATAATGCTTTTAATTCTTTTTCTTTATTTAAATATGTGTTAAATAGATTTAGTGCTGCTTGATCATTTGGATATATATCTAAATATAGTCCTAAATCAATAGTGGCAAATCTTTGTTCATCTATTTGTAATATTAAATCTTCTCTTTCTCCTGTTGCTTTTAATTCTTGTGGTTTAAATCCGTTATATTCGCTATACAGGTTATTAAACATATTTCCTCTTTTAAAACCTTTAAATGTATCTGCTACATCTTTTGATGGATTGTTTTGCATAAATGTATTTTGAAATGCTTGTTGGTAATTCATATCAGTTATCATATTATTTGGATTTGTCATAAAGTTCATATCATTATAATTATTATTTAAATAATTATAATAATCGTTATAATTATTCATTTCCTTTTTCCCTCCTAAAATAGGTTATGTTATTGGTTATTTTGTGTATAGATAAATACCTATATTGACAAAGTTTTAATTTTTAAATATAATTTTAATGGTGATATTTGTGTTTAATAAGAAGAGAAAAATAATTCTTTTTTTTTCTTGACAAAAAATTGATAGTGTAGTATTATTTAATTGTACTAGTGCAAATAGTACAATCATATATTGTTATGGAGGTAAAATAATATGATAAAAATTGATAAATTATGTAAAAAGTATGATAAAGATTATGTACTTAAGGATTTATCATGTAGTATTAAAGATAATTCTATTTATGGTTTAGTAGGAGCAAATGGTTCTGGTAAAAGTACTTTACTTAGAATTATTATGGGAATATATGAAGCTGATAGTGGTGTTATTTCTGTTGATGATGAATCTGTTTATGATAATGAGATTTTGAAGCAAAGAATGGTTTTTATTCCTGATGATTTATTTTTTTATCCAGGTTATACTTTATTAGATACTGCTAAATACTATCAATCAATGTATAAGAACTTTGATATGGAATATTTGAAAGAACTTGCTTCAATGTTTAATCTTAATTTGAATAAGAAGATTAGTACTTTTTCTAAGGGTATGAAAAGACAATGTGCTCTTATATGTGCTATTGCTACTAACTGTGATTATATGTTTTTTGATGAAACTTTTGATGGACTTGATCCAGTTATTAGAAATACTATGAAAAAGGTTCTTATTAGTCAAATGAATAAAAAGAATACTACAATTATAATGACTAGTCATAATCTTAGAGAACTTGAAGATATTTGTGATAATTTAGGTTTGTTATATAAGGGTGGTATTTTATTTGAAAGTGAAATTGATACTATTAAAACTAATATGTATAAAGTTCAAATATCTTTTGATAAGAACTTTGATAAAGATGATTTTAGTGATTTTGATGTTTTGAGTTTTAAAAAGCAAGGTAGTGTAGCTACTATTATTATTAAGGATCCTGATGGTGTATGTAGGAAGAAGTTAGAAAAGATGAGACCTTTAATTCTTGATTATTTAACTCTTACTTTAGAAGAAGTATTTATTTATGAAATGGAGGCTTTAGGATATGAATTCAACAAGTTTATTTAATTTTAGTTATTTGAAAGAAAATATTAAGAAATCTAAAGCAATTATTCTTTTATGTATGCTTTTGATTCCTATTGTTAATGGTATTATTTTACTTATGAATTGTAGTCAAAATGATAATTTCATGCCTAGTATTTATGAATTATCTGGATTAGTTTTGTTTGGTATGTATATTATTCCAATTGTTCTTTCAATTACTTTGTTTAGTTTTGTTTATAAACGAGGTTCTATTGATTTTTCTTTGTCGATGCCTATTAGTAAGAGACAGATATTTCTTACTAATAGTTTAGGTGGAATTGTTGTTATTTTACTTATGCAAATTATTAATTTTATTATTACTTTTGTTATTAGCTTGATTTATAATAATCTTATAATTGATAGTAGGATGTTTTTTGATATATTGCTTATATGTTCTATTAGTTATATCTTTGTTTTTGTATCTACTAATATAGCGGTTAGTCTATCTTCTAATAAGATTACGACAGTTATAGTTACTTTACTTATTCTTTTCTTAATTCCTTTTATTAGTACTTTTATTAGTGAAAATGGTTTTGAGTATAATGGTGATAATAATGCTAGAATTGAATGTATTAGTGATGAATGTATGCCTAATAATTATCATTGTATTGATATTAATTGTGAAATTGATAAGAAAAATAATATTTACCATAGTAATTTAAATAGAGAAAATAGTATTATTTATACTATGCCTTATGAACTTATAAATGAGAATTTCTTTGCTGTTTCTTCTGAAGGTAGTATTAATACTTCTCTTATTAAAATGGGTGTTTTAATTGTTATTTATGCTTTTGCTGGTCTTATTCTTTTTGAAAGAAAAAAGTTTGAAGTTGTTGATATTTCATTTAAAAGTGAAAAGATGCATATTTTTGTTAGAACTTTAACAACTATTCCAATTATTTGTATTTCTTATATTATTCTTAAGGATTTTGGAAGTTCTAGTTATGATTTTTTATCTTTTGTTCTTTTAATTGTTATTATATTTACTTATCTTATTGTTTATGATTTAATTACGAGAAAGAAAGTTACTAATTTCTTTAAGATGGCTATTTGTCTAATTATTGTTACTGCATTGGTTGTTATAACTGGATGTTTCTTTAATGATGATGAATATGATATTAAAGTTAAAGATATTGAAAAAATTACTTTTTCTGACGAGAATAATTCTAATCTTGGTTATACAAAAAATAAGAGTGTTATTAATTATGTAATTTCACTTTTACTTGATGATAAGGTAGATGGAGAGGTTTATTATAGTTATCATATTAAGGCTAAAGTTGGAAAAGATATTTATAGTTTTAATATTTCCGCTAATAGAGATAATTATGATTATATTAACAATCTTCTTTTAAATGATAAAGATTTTTCTAAATCTTTAAAAAAATATAAAGATAGTGATATATTTGGTATTGAATTTTATGATGGCTATACAAATGCTAATAGTAATAATAATTTATATGATATGATTATTAATAAATTTAAAAATAATAAAGGAATCTTTAGTGTTAGAAGTGATAATAATTCTTTATTTAATATTACTTTGTATATTTATGATAATTATAATGTTAAAACAATTAATTTTGATGTTAGCGATGATAAAGATTTAGTTTTAGCTATTCTTAGATATTATAATTCTAATGCTAAGAAATATCTTGATAATATTAGTAAAAATAATGGCTATATTTATTCTTATTATATTGATGGTAATTATTATAGTGGGTCTTATTCTGATATAGAGAAGTTTATTGTTGATAATATTGATGATGATATTGATATTAATAAGAGTTATAGTTATATTACTATGTATGGTAGTATTGGTAAAACTGTATTTTTAACAAATAAAGTTGATGAACTTAATTTAATTAAGGATAAATATAAATCTGATGATTTAGTTATTGATGGTGAGACTGATGATGACATGTAGAGGTGATTTTGTATGAAACAGATTATGATTAATTTGGATTATCAAAGTAGAGTACCTATATATGAACAAATTGTTAACAATATTGAAAAATATGTTGCTCTTGGTATATTGGAAGCAAGAACTCAGATTCCTTCTATTAGAGAGATGGCTAGTAATTTGGGTATTAATCCTAATACGGTTAAGAAAAGTTATGATATATTAGAAAGCAATGGTGTTATTACCACGATTAGTACTAAAGGTACTTTTATAGCAGATGATACAAAGAAAGCTACGAATGATAAAATTGAAAAAGAGATTAATATTATTAGAGATAAGATTAATGAACTTACTAAAATGGGAATTGGTTATGATGAAATTATAGAAAGGATTAAGAAATGAAAATATTAGAGGTTAATAATTTATGTAAAAATTATGGTAAGGGGACTACTTTGGTTAAAGCACTTGACGATGTATCTTTTTCTGTAGAAGAGGGTGATTTTGTAGCTATAGTAGGTTCTTCTGGTAGTGGAAAGAGTACTTTACTACATATTCTTGGTGCAGTTGATAAACCTACTAGTGGAAAAGTTACTATTGGTGGTGTTGATGTTTTTAAGCAAAAGGATGATGCTTTAGCTGTTTTTAGAAGAAGAAAAGTTGGTCTTATTTATCAATTTTATAATTTAATTCCTATTCTTGATGTTTATGAAAATATGACTTTACCTATTATGCTTGATGGTAAAAAAGTTGATGAAAAATATTTAAAGGAATTAATTGAAATACTTGGATTAGAGAGGAGAACTAATCATTTGCCTAATGAACTTTCTGGAGGACAACAACAGAGAGTATCTATTGGAAGAGCACTTATTTGTAAGCCAGATATTATATTAGCGGATGAACCTACAGGAAATCTTGATTCTAAATCTAGTAAGGATATTATTGATTTACTTAAACTATCTAATGAAAAATATAAACAAACTATTATTATGATTACACATGATATGAATCTTGCTAAAGAAGCTAATAGAATTATTACTTTAGATGATGGTAAAATAGTTAAGGATGAGAAGATAAAATGAGTATTTTGAATAAATTAACTATTAAAAATTTAAAACTTAATAAAAAAAGAACTATTGTTACTATTATTGGTATTATTTTATCTACTGCTTTAATGGTAGGTATTGGATTATTGTTTTCTTCTTTTCAGGATTATATGATTAGAGAAACTATTGGTTTTAATGGTAGATATGAAGCAATGTATTCTGATGTTGATTTGTCTAAAGTTGTTAGTTTAAATGAAAAAGATTTTGAGTATTTTTATGAGAAACCAATTGGTTTTAGTAAATTTGCTTCTAATAATGAATATAAACCTTATATTTATATTGCAAGTGTTAATGAAAAATTTTTTGATGAACTTAAATTAGTTGATGGTAGATTTCCTAAGAGTGATGATGAAATCATTATTTCTCAGCATATTAATACTAATGGTGGTGCTTCTTATAAAATAGGAGATGTTATTAATCTTTCTTATGGTAATAGAGCTATTGATGATAATGTTATTTTAAATAATAGTGAATATGTTGATGGTGAAGAACTTATAAATATTAATTCAAAGTCATATAAAATTGTTGGTATAGTTGAGAGAAGTTCTTATGAGGATTTTTCTGCTTGTGGATATTCTTTCTTTACACTTGATGTAAAGGCAAATGAAGGTAATGTAAACTTATATGTTGTTTTTAATAATAATAAGAAAATTATTAAGCAATCTGAAAAGTTAGCTAAAGATATTGATTATAGTGCTTCAATTGATTATAATTCTACATTACTTGCTTTATATGGTGAAAGTACTTATAGTAATATTATGAATACAATGATGGGTATGATGAGTATTATGCTTTCTTTAGTGTCTATTGGATGTATAATTGTTATTTATAATTCTTTTGCTATTTCTGTTATGGAAAGAAAAAAAGAATTTGGTCTACTTTCTAGTATTGGGGCTACAAAAAAACAACTATCATACACGGTATTTTTTGAAGCTTTTGTTGTAGGTATTATTGGTATTGTATTTGGAATATTTGGTGCTTATATTGGTATTGGTATTGTTGTAATGATTATTAATAATTTAATTAGTGGTATTTTAGAATATAAGTTGTATCTTGTTACTAATCCTTTATTTATTATTATCCCTGTTATATTTATGATTGTTGTTATTGGAATATCTGCGATTATTCCATCTAGAAGAGCTAGTAAGATATCTCCAATTGAGGCTATTAGACAGAATGATGATATTAAAATTAATAAAAAGAAAATTAGAACAAGTAAAATTATTACTAAATTATTTGGAGTAGAAGGAGAAATTGCTCTTAAGAATATTAAAAGAAATAAGAAGAAGTATAGGGTTACTATTGTTAGTTTATTTATTAGTATTGTTTTGTTTATTTCTTTTTCATCATATATGAATTATACTATTAATACTGCTTCAGATGTTATGGGAGAAATTCCTTATGATTATCAAATAAGTTACTATAGTGATGATAGTACGGAAGATGAAAAGATTATTGATAAAATAAATGAAATTATTTCAAGTGGTGATGTTAAGGATTATGTTAAATATGGAACTTCTTCAATTTATATCGTTAGTAATTATGAGTATTCTAAAGATTATTTAACATTTTACAAAAATAATTATGGTAGTGATGGTTTATCTAATCTTGTTGATACTAAATATAAAAATGCTTCAGTTATTGTTTTAGATGATGATTCTTATGAAAAATATAAAAAAATGATTGGACTTACTTCAGATAAAGTTATTTTATTTAATAATTTTAAGGGTGTTAGTTATGGTGAAGGTAAGAGAATTAATTATGATATTCCTTTTATTAAAAATATTGATAATGGATATATTAAATTATGTAATTTTAATGATGTAAGTGAAGAGGAAATGAAAAATAATTATAGTAAATATTGTGATAAAACTATTAATAATATTTATATTACTGATAAAGTAAATGATTTATTTAGTGAATTATCTTATATTGATGGATATAAGATAATTGTTAATAAGAAAATGTATGATGTTATATTTGAAGAAAAAATTGATTATGAACTTATTAATATTAAGTGTGATAATACTAAAAATATTGATAAGATAGCTAAAGATTTGGATGTATATGATAATGTTAATTATTATAATTTAAAAGAAGAATTTAAACAGACTAATAATCTTATTTTGGTTGTTAAGATATTAATGTATGGTTTTATTGGATTGGTTACATTGATTGGTGTTACTTCAGTATTTAATACTATATCTACTAGTATGGCTCTTAGAAAAAGGGAATTTGCAGTACTTAGAAGTATTGGTCTTACTAGAAGTGGATTTAATAAGATATTATTTTTTGAGAGTTTATTCTTTGGACTTAAGTCATTAGTTTTTGCTATTCCTGTTAGTTTAATTATTACTGTACTTATACATAATTCTTTATCTGAAATGATGAGTATTAGTAATGTTATTATTCCTTGGAAGGCTATTATTATAGCAATTGTTTCGGTATTTATAATTGTACTTTTAAC
>CAMFBT010000006.1 GCA_945948625.1 uncultured Mycoplasmatota bacterium
TAATATTGATGTTATTAATATTAATGATAAATTAATTGAAAGTGAATATAAAAGATTATTACATGATGGTGGTTATGAGGGACTTATTAAAATTATTAAGACTACTTATTTGAGAAATAATGAGAGAATTAATAATAAGAAAAAAATTAGTGAAAAAGATGATAATTATTTTAATCTTAGTGAAAAATATTTATATAGTGAATTTGCTATTGCACTTGGTATTTCTTATGATGATGTTAAAGATTATGTTATTAAAAGAATAGAAGAAAAAAATAAGTAACAAGTATTATGCTTGTTACTTTATTATTAGTGTTATTAGTTCTATTATTATTCCTGATATTACTCCTAAAGAGTATAGTAATAATACTATTTTAAGATTTTCTTTAATATTTTTATTATTTTTAAATAGTACTAATAGGGAAGTTCCGCTACTGGTTAATAATCCTCCTATTAATGCTCCTATTGATATGGAATTATTTATATATAATTCTGTTAATATCACACTAGATGCACAATTTGGTATTAATCCTATTAAGCTTGTTATAAATGTTCCAAATATGGTGTTTGTTAAGAATATTTTTGATAGATAATCTTCTCCTACATAATTGAATATTGTATTTAATATTAATGTTATTATGAAGATGAATAATGTGATGTGTATGGTATGCTTTATTGATGATAATACTATACCATGTTTACAATCACAATGTTCATCATTACATATTTCATAGTTTTCTTCTTCTTTTGTTTTTTTATTTATTGCTATTTTATCTATTATTAAACCATAAATTATTCCAAATATTATTTTTATTAATATTATTTTTATTATTATTGATATGTCTATATTTTCTGATAACATTACTATTAACATTTCATCACTAGTGGATAAATATATTGATATTAATGTACCTAGTGTAATTATTCTTGTTACATATAGATTAGTGGCCATTACTGAAAATCCACATTGTGGAACTGCTCCTAGTAATGATCCTAATATTGGACCTATTTTTTTGGATTTTATTAAAATATTTTTATTTTTATCTGTTAATTTATGTTCTATTAGTTCAATTATTAGGAAAGCTACAAATAGAAATGGTATTAATTTTAGTGAATCTAATATTGTATCTAGTAGTATTTCTTTCATTTTATCCTCCGATTTAAATTATATCATTAATATTTTTTTAGTACAATAGTTTAAATTAAATATCTTTTTCTTTCCTTTGTTTGGGATTTTTCTAAGTTAATTATACTATTCTTTTCTTTATTTAAATAATTTGATAAATAATTTAAAACGATATTTCTAATTATTATTTTTGTATCTATGTTTATTCCTTGTTCTTTTAATGTTTCTTTTATTATATGTATTTCTTTTTCTTTTGTTATTGTTGATATTTCTAATACTTTATTTGCACATAGTACTAATGATTCTAAATATTCATTATAGTTTTTAATTTTATTGTTTATATATAGTGGTTCTAATTCATTATATATTGCTTTTATATTATTTGATAGTTTTCTATAAGTATTTGATTCTGCTTGTATTTCTTTTGGCATACTTATATCTTTATCGTCTATATATGGCAGAGGATCGTAATCTTCAAAATCAATATTTATTTTTACTGTTTGATATTCTTTAATGCAATCTAAATTAAATATTAATAGAGTATTTACATTCCAACTATCAAATGTATTTATTGTTGTTTGATATAATAAGTTGTTATAATTTAGGTATATTCCGTCATATTTGCGAGATATTTCTTCAAAATCAAAAATTATATTATTATTGTTTGTTAATATATGGTGATATGATGGATATTTTTTAGATAGTTCTAATATTTGATTAACACTATCTATTATTAATATATTGGCATTTTCTTTTAATGTAAAAATTGATGCTAATTTTAAATCTTTATACTGTAGCATATATGTTGCAATTGATTTTGCTTCTTTTAGATAATCATACCAAGGCGATATTTTATTGAAATTTGATATAAATTCTGATGCCCATAGACCTCCAGTTGGTTTAAAACTAAAATTATCTAAAGGTCTTAAAATATTTCTAAATATGTCTTTACTAATAATTGGGTTACCTATTGTTATATATTGTTTTTTTTGCATAATATTTCACTTCCTTTAATTAGTGTTATATATAATACTTTATTTTTTTTTGTTTGTCAATTTTATTTATGGGGTAAGAGTTAGTTATAATTTAAATTAAATATGTTAATTTTATATTTTTATTCATATTATTATGTAAAAGTTATTTATTTTTTAAAAAAAACTTTACTTATTTTTACAAAATTGTTATAATACTTGTGAGCGAGAGCTCCTTGCCTATTTTATAGGCCGTTAGACCAAAAGGAGGTGTAATAATGAAAAATTATGAGATTATGTTTATTGTAAGACCAGATGTTGATGAAACTACTGTAAAAAGTACTGCTCAATCTCTTGAAAAAGTATTAACAGATCATAAGGCTAAGATTACTTTATCTAAAGAGTTAGGGCAAAAAGAATTTGCTTATGAAATTAAAAAATTTAAATCAGGTTATTACTTTTTGTACAACATTGAAGCTAATGATGATGCTGCGGTTAAGGAATTTGACAGAGTAGCTAGAATTGATGAAAATGTTGTTAGACATCTTGTTATTAACTTAGATAAATAAGGAGAATAATTATGAATAAAGCAATATTAATTGGAAGACTAACAAAAGATCCTGAACTTAGAACTACTCCTACTGGTAGGAATGTTTGCCAGTTTTCGATTGCAGTAAGTAGAACTTATACTAATGCGAATGGGGAGAGAGAAGCTGATTTTATTAATTGTGTTGTTTGGGATAAGCAAGCTGAAAATTTGGTTAAGTATCAAAAGAAAGGTAATCAAATTGCAGTTGATGGTAGGATTCAAACAAGAAATTATGATGATAAAGATGGTAAAAGAGTTTATGTTACTGAAGTTCTTGCTAATAGTATTAGTTTTTTAGACTCTAAAGGTACTACTAGTGGTGGCAATAGTTTTAATAATTTGCCTGAACCTCCTAGAGAAGCTGATATTACTTCTAGTCAAATGGAGACTATTTCTGTTGAAAAAGATCCATTTGAGGCATTTGGAGATTCTATTGAAATTAGTGATAATGATTTACCATTCTAAAAAAGGAGGATAAACATGGCTGAATTTCGTAAAAAGAGAAAAAAAATATGTCATATGTGTGCAGGAAAGACTGTTAATTATAAAGATGTTGCTATTATATCTAAATATATTAACGACAATGGTAAAATTTTACCTAGAAGATTTACTGGTACTTGTGCTAAACATCAAAGACATGTTGCTCAAGAAGTTAAAAGAGCAAGATTCATGGGATTTATTCCATTTTGTAAGTAATGATATAGCTGTAATGGCTATATTTTTTCTTTTTTTAATGACAATATATTAAAAATATTGTATAATAGATAAGAAGAGGTGGGATGTTTATGAAGGTTATTTTTATCAAAGATTTAAAAAAACAGGGTAAAAAAAATGAGATTAAAGAGGTTAGTGATGGTTATGCTACTAATTATTTAATTAAGAATGGTTATGCTGTTAAATATACTAAATCTAGTGGCGATAGATTGGATTTAGAATTGGCTAATAATAAAAAAAATGAAGAAAAAAATATTAAAGAAGCTAATGAAATTAAGAAAAAAATTGAGAAAGAAAGTTTTGTTTTTTCTGTTAAAACAGGGAATGATGGAAAGGTGTTTGGATCTATCTCTAGTAAACAAATTTGTGAAAAAATGAATGAACTTGGTTATAACATTAATAAAAAAATGATTCTTAGCGATGAAAGTTTATCTTCACTTGGTACATTTTATGTTGATGTTTTATTATACAAAGGGGTTATTGCTAAAGTTAAAATTGAACTTATAAAGAAGTAGGTGAATTATGAATAAGGAATTACCTAAAAATATTGAAGCAGAAAAATGTTTAATTGGTTCTATGTTTTGGTCTAAAGATTCTCTTCAAAAGGGTTGTGAGGAAGTTGATAAAGATATATTTTATTTAGATAGTCATAGTAAAATATTTGATGCTATTAAATCTCTATATTTAAATGACACACCAGTTGATATTACATCTGTTACTACTTATTTAATTAATATTGATAAAATTGGTGAGATTGGTGGTGTTGAATATTTAAATGAAATAGTTAATTCTGTTGCTACTGGGGCTAATATTGAATATTATATTAATTTAGTAAGTGAGAAATATACTTTACGAAAGATGATAGAAGTTGCTACAAATATTGTTAGTAAAGCTACTAGTTCTGATGTTAATGCAGCTGATACTATTGATGAAGCAGAAAAAGATATTCTTAATATTTCTAAATTTAGAAAGACTAGTGAATTTAGAAAGGTTCAGGATGTTTTAAGTAAGGCACAAAGTGATTTGGAATTTTTATCTAAAAACGGGGGAAAGATCAATGGTCTTACTACTGGATTTGGGGAGCTTGATTCTCTAACTGAAGGCCTTCATCCTACACAACTTATTATTATAGCGGCAAGACCTGCTGTTGGTAAAACGGCTTTTGCACTTAATCTTGCTCTTGCAGCTGCTAAAAGTACAAAGAAAAATATTGCTATTTTTTCTCTTGAAATGCCTGCTGAGCAGCTTATTATGAGAATGATTAGTTCTCTTGGACAAATAGATAATAAAAAACTTAGTACTGGTAAATTAGAAAATGAAGATTGGAAAAGATTTAATGAGGCTATTAGTATACTTGCTGATACTAATATTTATTTTCATGATGCTGGTGGTGTTACTCCATCAGAAATAAAAGCAAAATGTAGAAGACTTGCTACACAAGGCGAAGGACTTGGTCTTGTAATTATTGACTATTTACAGCTTATTGATTCTTCTTCTAAATATTCTGGTTCTAGACAGCAGGAGGTATCTGAAATATCTAGAGCTCTTAAAACAATGGCTTTAGAACTTGAAGTTCCAGTTATTGCATTGTCTCAATTATCAAGAAATGTTGAAAAAAGAGAAGATAAAAAGCCTGTTCTTAGTGATTTAAGGGAATCTGGTTCTATTGAACAAGATGCTGATATAGTAGCTGCTCTTCATGCTCCTGATGTTGAAGTTCCGGTAGGGGATGAGGTTCCTAATCCTATTCAACTTATTATATTGAAACATAGAAATGGTCCTATAAAGACTATAGATTTACTTTTTAAAAAGAAGACTTCGACTTTTTTATCTATAAGGAAAGATGGTGATAATAGTGGTAAATAATAGTAAGTGGAGTTTTGGTATTATTATTTCTATTATTATTATTTCTTTTGGAATATTTTTAATTTCTTTTAGTTATGATATAGCTACTGAACCGCAAACTTTATACACTGTTTATCTTGATGGTAAAAATATAGGTAATATTCTTTCTAAAGATAGTTTTGAAAGTTATGTTAATGGTAAAGAGGAAGAATTGAAAAATAAATATAATGTTGATACTGTTTTTACACCTAAAGGTGTTGAAATAAAGAAAAACTTTACTTATAGTAATGATATAAGTAGTGATGAAGAGGTTTATAATAAAATTATTAGTAATAAAAATTTTACTGTTAAAGGTTATGAAATTAAAGTTACTAATCGTGATGACAAAGATGATAATACTGTTTTGTATGTTTTATCTAAAGAAACTTTTGATGAATCGGTTGAAGATACTATAAAGGCATTTGTGGATAATGAGCAGTATGAAAAATTTGTTACTGGTACTCAAGAGGAAATTAAAGATCTTGGTAGTATTATAGAAAATATTGATATTGCGGAGGAAGTTTCTTATAAAGAAACTCTTATTCCTACAGATAAGAAAATATTTACTGATTCTGATGAGCTTAGTAAATATTTACTTTATGGTAGTTTAGAAGATCAAGAAACATATATTGTTAAAGCTGAGGATACAATTGAATCTATTGCTAATAGTCACAAACTTAATGTTCAAGAATTTTTAATTGCGAATCCTTCTTTCACTAGTGCTAATAATTTACTTTATGAAAATCAAGAAGTTAATGTTGGACTTATTGATCCACTTATTTCTGTTGTTGTAGATATTCATAGTGTTGCTGATGAAGAAAGAAACTATGATACTGAAATTCAATATGATTCTACTCAGTATATTGGATATCAAGAGGTTATTAGAGATGGAGAAAATGGTTTATATAAAGTAACAAGAAAAAGTCAATATGTTAATGGTCAACTTATTTCTGCTACTATTTCTAATTCTACTGAAATTAAGCCTGCTGTTAATAGAATTATTGTTAAAGGTAAAAAATATGCACCTAATGTAGCTGATTTAAGTTATTGGGCATGGCCTACTGATAGACCATATACTATTACTTCATATTTTCAATATCGTTGGGGATCTTTCCATAATGCAATTGATATATATGTAGGTTATGGTTCTCCTATTTATGCTGCTAATAATGGTGTTGTTGAAAAAATTGGTACTGGTTGTACTCCTGGATATCTTGGTTGTAATGGGCGTCAAGGAAATTATATACTTATTAATCATAATGCTGGAGGATATTATACTATTTATATGCATATGAGAGATATTTATGTTACTTCAGGGCAAACTGTTGCTAGAGGTCAAAAAATAGGTACAATGGGCAATACAGGTGAAGTTTATCCTGTTCCATCTTCTTATAATCCATATGGTGGTACTCACTTACACTTTGGTGTAAGAATTGGAAGTTCTTATATTAATCCTCTAAGTTTATATTAATGCGAGTTAGTGTTTTGTCTTCTGGTAGTAAAGGAAATACTACTTATATAGAATCTAAAAATGCTAAGATTTTAATTGATGTTGGTAATACTGCAAAATATATTAAGGAGAAATTAGAGGATATTGGTGTTGAACCAGAAGAATTAGATGCGGTACTTATTACTCATACACATATAGATCATGTTAAGGGATTAAAGGTTTTTGAAAAAAAATATAATATACCTGTATATTTGACTGATATTATGTTAAAAAGTTTAGATTTTATTGATAAATATGTATTATTAGATGATGAATTTGATATTAAAGATATTCATATTAATTCAATAAAGACTTCTCATGATGCTCCTGATTCTAGAGGATATGTCTTATCTAGTGAAAATAAATCAGTTGTATATATTACTGATACTGGCTATATTAATAAAAAATATTTTGATATTTTAAAGAATAGAAATCTATATATTATGGAGTCTAATCATGATGTGGAAATGCTTAATAATGGAAATTATCCTTTTAGTCTTAGACAAAGAATTTTATCTGATAAAGGGCATTTGTCTAATTATGATTCTGCTAAATATTTATGTTCTTTTATAGGAGACAATACTAAATATGTATTACTTGCTCATTTGTCTGAAGATAATAATACTGAAGAACTTGCTTACGAGACATTGGTTTCTAGAATGAATAAAAATAATATACATATTAATAATATTATAATTACTAAGCAAAATAAGGAGACTGAGCTTATAAGTATATGATAAAGATTGTTTGTGTTGGTAAAATAAAAGAAAAATATTTAAGAGATGCAATTTCTGACTATGAAAAGAGAATTAGCAAATATCATAAAATAAATATTATTGAAGTTGAGGACTCTAATATGAAAGAAGAGTCTATAAGAATACTAAAAAATATAAAAAAAGATGATTTTGTTATTACTTTGGAAATTAATGGTAATGTCATTTCTTCTATGGAATTTGCTAATAAAATTGATAAATTGTTTATTACAAATTCTAACATTACTTTTGTTATTGGTGGTTCTGATGGAATTGATGATATTGTAAAGGAGAGAAGTAATTATAGTTTGTCTTTTTCTACTCTTACTTTTCCACATCAACTGTTTAGAGTTATTTTGTTAGAACAAATATATAGATGTTTTAAAATATTAAATAATGAAACTTATCATAAATAGAATCTTAATTATTGATTCTATTTTTTTTATGTGTTAAAATTATTAAGTAGGAGGGAATTATTTTATGTATTGTTCTAATTGTGGTAATAAAGTTGATGAGAATGCCTATGTTTGTGTGCATTGTGGAGTTGTTTTAAAAAAGAGAAGTAATAATATTAAATATAATAATAATGTTGTTTTTAATATTTTTAGTTTAATTATTAGTATTATTGCAATGATTTCTTCTTTATCGTTATTTTTTATTGATATAAGTGATGTTGGTATGTATACTAAGATATCTGAAAGAATTTTTTATGGTATTGGATTTACTAGTATTTCTATTTCTTTGACTGTTTTATCTTTAATTTTTGCTCTAATTAATAAAAAGAATAAAGTTAATCTTATTTTAACTTTTATTTCAATATTTCTCATATTATCTGAAATATTTGTTATTGTTATTTACTAATTATGTATAAGAACTTTGATTTTAAAAAGAGTTTAGGGCAAAATTTTTTGATAGATGATAATGTTACTGAAGTTATTGCTAATTCTATTGATTATAAAGACGATAATTTAGTTATTGAAATAGGTCCTGGTAGCGGTGTTTTATCTAAAAAATTATTAAAAAGAGCTGATAGGGTGATTTTATATGAAATTGATACTAGATTAAATAAGATTTTAGAAAAGGAATTATCTTCATTTGATAATTATGAAATTATATGGGATGATTTTTTATATAGAGATGTAAAAAATGATCTTGTTAAATATAAGTATACTAATCTTTACATTGTGGCTAATTTACCTTATTATATTACTACACCTATTATTAGTAAACTTGTACTTGAAAAGATACCTGCTAGTGAAATTGTTATTATGATACAAAAAGAAGTTGCTAATAGATTATCTGCAAATGTTGGAAGTAAAGAATATGGTCAAATTACTGTTTTACTTGATTACTATTTTGATATTGAGAAAGTTATTGATGTTGATAGGAAATGTTTTTATCCAATCCCAAATGTTGATTCTGCTGTTATTAAAATGACTAGAAAAGAAAAATTGGAGAAACTAACTTCTTTTGAACATTTTGATAAATTAGTTAAGGATTCTTTTAGATTTAAAAGAAAGACTATTAAAAATAATTTAATTGATAGATATGATTTAAGTATTATTCAAAATGTTCTAGAGAAATATGGTTTTAGTCTTAATTCAAGAGGAGAGGATATACCTTATTATGTTTTTGTTGATCTTTCAAATGAGTTACTGAAGTAACTCTTTTTGTTATATTTTATTTATTTTTTTCATATTATTTTATGGGTGAAGATTATGTTTCAAATTGGAGATTTGGTTACTAGAAAATCTTATGACAATGATATCGTCTTTAAAATTATTGAAATACAAGATAAAAATTTTATTTTGAAGGGTGTTGTAGTTAGACTATTTGCAGATAGTCCTTTAGAGGATTTAAAGATTTATAATTCTAATGAAATAGATGATTTTACTCCTGAAATAGATGGTTATAGATCACTTGAAAGGAATGAATATTTTTATTTACCTGGTAGAATTCTTCATATTGATGGTGATAAGGAATATTTAGATAAATGTATGAATTTTTATAAAAAAAATAGATTAAAAGCATTTGGTATTTATTCTGATGAAAGTAATCTTGTAAATTCTGTTGTTAATAATTTGAATAAATATAAACCTGATATTTTAGTTATTACTGGTCATGATGCTTATTATCGAAAAAAAAGAACTAATGATAATTATAAAAATACTAGTAAGTTTATAGAGGCTGTTAAGGAAGCAAGAAAGTATGAAAGTTCTCATGAAAAGCTTTTTATTATAGCTGGAGCTTGTCAGTCTAATTATGAGGGACTTATTAAAGCCGGTGCTAATTTTGCCTCCAGTCCAAAGAGAATTAATATTCATGCTTTAGATCCTGCTATTGTGGCTGCTTGTTTGGCTTTTTCTGATAAAAATAATAATATTGATCTTATTAAAATTCTTGATAAAACTAAATATGGTTCTGATGGAATAGGAGGGATTATTACTAAGGGTACTATGTATATAGGATATCCTAGATAATTGTGATGATAGAAAAGATTAAAAATAATATTGATAGTAAACTTGGAGATAATGTTAAGATTATTTATAATGGTAGTAGAAATAAAAAAGAGGAATATTCTGGTGTTATTTCTGAGACATATAATTATATTTTTATTATTAAGACAGATAGCGATGAAATTAAGAGTTTTAGTTATAGAGATGTTCTTACTAATACTATTGAACTTTTTTTTGACAAATTGTAATTTTTAATGAAAAATATCTTGCTTTTCTTTATTAAATAATATACAATGTATTTAGAAAGTATTTTCTAGAAGGAGTTGATTACATGGAGTTAAAACTTGATAAGTTAGTCAAAATTGAAAAAAAAGAGAATTCAAAGATGAGAGGAATAGCTAAAGTTCTAATTGATGGATGCTTTTTAGTTGAAGATATTAGAATTTTAGAGGGTGATGAAGGATTATTTATAGCAATGCCTAGTAAGACTCTTCCAGATGGAAGTCATAGAGATACTGCTCATCCTATTAATAAAGAGACAAGAAAATTATTTGAAGATTTAATTCTTAATGAATATAATAAAACTGAGTAAAAACTATTGGGAAACTGATAGTTTTTTCATATTTTCTTTTTTGTTTCATATAATTTTGTAGGAGGAATTATATGGACAAGGTAAAAGATATTGATAGTAGTTTTAATCATGGTGTTACTTTAGTGGAAAGAAAAAATATAGGTATAAGTGGAGTAAAAAAAATTGAAAGTTTTGATAGTGAAGAGTTTTTAATGGAAACGACATTAGGTTATTTAGTAATTAAAGGTAATGAACTTGAAATTATTAAATTAGATACTTATCAAGGTAATGTTTCAATTAAAGGTAAAATTGATAGTTTAATGTATTTAGATAGTAATAATAAAAAGGATAATGAAAATTCTTTACTTAATAAATTATTTAAATGAGTCTTAAAATTCAGATATATTCACTTTTGTTTTCTTTTTGTTATGGAATATTATTTTTTATTTTATTAGAATTTAATTATAAACTTTTATATGAAGGGAAATTATTATATAGGATTATTATTTCTTTTTTATTTGCGATATTTATTTCTTTACTTTATTTTGTCATTTTACTTAAAATTAATAGTGGTATTTTGCATATTTATTTTTTTCTTTCTATATTTACAGGTTATTTGTCATCTTTTCTGATTTATAATAAATTGATTGTAAAAAATAAAAAGGTGTGATATAATGTCATTGTAGAAAGGATGATATTTTGGCTAAGGTTAAAAAGAAAATTAATAAGAAGGCAAGAACAAGAATTATTTTATTTTTTTTAATTTTTGGGTCAATTATGGCTTCACTTAGTTATAGTTTTTTTTCTAATGTTAGTAAAATTATTGAAATTAAAAATCAAAAAAAGGCTTTGAATGATAAAATTGCTAGTTTAAAAGAAGAACAGGAAAAGCTTAATTTAGATTTAAAAAAACTTGAAGATCCTGAATATGTTGCTAGATATGCTAGAGAAAAGTATATGTATTCTAAAGAGGGAGAGATTATTATAAGGCTTCCTGATGATGAATAAAAAAGAAGATACTATTTTGTTTTGTTAGTATCTTCTTTTTTGTTTACTTTTTTTTCTTTAACTGTTTCTTCCTTTGAATTCTCTTTTTTATCACTTGTTTCTTCTTCATTTTTTGGTAAATGACCATGTTCTACTAGATAATCTATTTCTTCTTTGGTAATTGTTTCTTCTTCAAGTAGTGTATTTGCAATTAGTGATAATAATTTTTTGTTTTCAGTTATTATTTTTTTTGTCTTTTCATAACAACTATTTATGATTGATCTCATTTCTTCATCTATTTCATGTGCAACTGTATCTGATATATTTCTATTTTTTGTATAATCTCTACCTAAGAAAGTATTTCCATCTGGTTCTTCAAGCATCATTGGTCCTAATGAACTCATTCCATATTCTGTTACCATACTTCTTGCTATTTTTGTAGCTTTTTTAAAATCATCATGTGCTCCTGTTGTTATTTCATTAAATGTTACTTCTTCTGCTACTCTTCCTCCTAGTAATCCACATATTGATTCTAGTAATTCATTTTTTGTATAATTGAATGCTTCTTCTTTTGGTGTCATCATTGTGTAGCCACCTGCATGACCTCTTGGAATAATAGTTATTTTTTGAACTTCGTTAGCACCATCTAGTTTTAGTCCCATAACAGCATGTCCTGCTTCGTGGTATGCTACTAATTTCTTTTCTTTATCTGTATATTTTTTTGTTATTTTTGCTGGTCCCATTAGAACTCTATCAGTTGCTTCATCAATTTCAGACATTGTTATTACATTTTTGTTTCTTCTTACAGCAAGTAGTGCGGCTTCATTAAGTAGATTTTCTAAATCTGCTCCTGAAAAACCTGGGGTTCTTTTTGCTAAATATTCTAATGTTATATTTTTATCTAGAACTTTATTTTTTGCATGAACTTTTAGTATTTCTATTCTTGCATTTTTATCAGGTAAACTTACAGTTACTTGTCTATCAAATCTTCCAGGTCTTAATAATGCGGGGTCTAAAACATCAGGTCTATTAGTGGCTGCTATTATGATTATTCCTTCATTTGCACCAAAACCATCCATTTCAGTAAGTAATTGGTTAAGTGTTTGTTCTCTTTCATCGTGGCCACCACCTAGTCCTGTTCCTCTTTGACGACCTACAGCATCTATTTCATCAATGAATATTAGACATGGTGCATTCATTTTTGCTTCTTTAAACATGTCTCTTACTCTTGATGCACCGATACCTACAAATAACTCTACGAAATCAGAACCGCTTATGTAGTAAAATGGAACTTTTGCTTCTCCTGCTACGGCACGGGCAAGTAATGTTTTACCAGTACCTGGAGGACCTACTAATAAGATTCCTTTTGGGATTCTTGCGCCCATATTTGTGAATTTTTTTGGATTTTTTAGAAAATCTATTAATTCTTGTACTTCTTCTTTTTCTTCAGTTAATCCGGCTACATCTTTAAATGTTGCTTTACTTTGTTCAACTAATTTTGCTCTTGATTTTCCAAAATCCATAGATTTGCTTCCGCCACCTAATTGTTTTGAAAATACCCAAATAACTAGTCCACCTAATATTATGTATGGAACAACATTAACTATAACCATTAGCCATGATGATGCTTCTGGATCGTTTATTATAGTTAATTTAAAATTATTTGTTCCTTCTTTTGCATCTGTTATTTTTGATATAAACTCTTCTGATTTTGGAATATATAATACAAAACTTTCATTTTCTTTATATTCATCTAATTTACCAGTTAATTTATATGTTTCTGTTCTTACTTTTGGTGTTATTGTTAATTCTGTTATTTTTCCTCCATTTAAGTCTTTTATGAATTCATCGTATGTAATTTCATTTACTACTGTATTAAACATTTTAAATATTATCAAGCATCCTAAAAAGAAAATTAATAAGAATGCATAAGGTAATAAACCTTTTTTTATTTCTTTTTTATTCATAATCTTCCTCTCTTTCAATACACTTTATTATTATATCATAGTTTTCTTCTTTTTTATAGCATAAATTACTTTTTTTAATATTTGGTATCCATATTATTTTGTCAGTACTATCTACTAGCAAAGGATAAGTTTTTCTTTTTGATAATGGTATTTTATTTTCAATGAAAATATCTTTTAATTTCTTCTTTATATTGCTATTTTTTAATATAATGTAATCTCCATCTTTTTTATTTCTAAAATATAATGGAAATTTTATTAATTTACTATTTAATCTGCATATATCATTTCCGTCTGTTTTTTCAATATTTTCTTTTTTAAATACCATATTATTTATCTTTATGTTATCTTGAAACTCTATTTTATATTCTGTAATATTATTACTTTTTTCTTTAATATATAATTTATTATATTCTTTTACTAATACTTTGTTTTGTGGCATATCAATAGTTAAATTTGGTTTATTATTATTTATTATTGATAAAATGCTTTGAATGTGTTTTTCAGTAATTATATTGCTTTTGTTATTATAAATATCATTTATGATATAGTATAGAATGTTCTTTTTTATAAATTCGTCTTCTTCATTTAATCTATGTATATTTATTATTTTATTTTTATAAATATTTGGTAATTTTTTTTCTATTATTCTATCTACAAAATTATTATATTCTTGTAATGTTTCTGAATATTTTAAAAATTTTAGATGAATATTTGGATCTTTTTCTTTTAATATTGGAAGAACTTTGTGTCTATACCAGTTTCTAGTATAATCTGTATTTGTGTTAGAACTATCAATAAAATATGTGATATTATGTGATTTATCGTAATTTATTATATCTTTTTTAGTATATGAAAGAAGAGGTCTAATTATTTCATAATTATTTAATTTGCTTATTCTTTTTATACCTGCATATCCTTCAATATTTGATCCTCTTTCTATTTTCATTAATACTGTTTCTATTAAATCATCACCATGATGTGCAAGAAATAATTTATTTGAATTATATTTTTTTAGTATTTTTTCATAAAAATTATATCTAATTTTACGAGCTTCGTTTTCAAAATTGTTTTCTTTATATTCTTTAATAGTCATACTTTCAAATATTAGTTTATGATTTTTGCAATATTCTTTTATATAATTTTCTTCAGTTATGCTTTCTTTTCTAATATTATGATTAATATGACATACTACTATTTTATTTGTTTTCTTTTCTAATAAATCTAGTAGGCACATTGAGTCTGGTCCTGAGGATACTCCTACTACTACATAGTTATTGAAATTAATGTCGTTTAATACTTGGTCCATAGTTCCTCCTTCAAGCATATATTATAGCAGAAAAATAATTATTTTTGAATATTTGTTTTGACTTTTATTTGTTTTTGCTATATAATTTTAGTCTGAGAGGTGAAATTAGGTGGATCCTGGTGATAAAGTTGTGCCGTTTTTTTCTTTTTTGGCAGGTTTATTTCTTGTCAGAAAAGAGATTGATTATATTGAATTATCTTATATAATGAATGATTTTACTGATAAAACTAATATTTATATAGATGATAATAGTGTAGATTTTAATATGATGAATGATTTTGTTTATTTTAATGATAAAAAATTATATATAGTAAATGATTATAGTGATATTATTTATTTTAATAATGCTCCTATTATATTTGGTGATTATTTATATAATATGACTACTTGTGAAATTAGAAATTATTTTGGTATATCTCCTAGAAATAAATTTAAATTATTTAAAAATAAGATAAAAGCTAAAGTTTCATAGTGAACTTTAGCTTATTTTTATTAAGTAATATTTTTTCTTTCCTCTTCTTATTATGTGATTTTTTCTTGAATTATCTACTATATGATTTTCATCATTTATTATTTCTCCATCTAATGTAATTGCATTATTTGATAAGAATTCTCTTGCTTCTCTTTTTGATGATGCTATACCATTATTTGTCATTATGTTAATGATAGTGTCTTCTTTTACTTCAAAGATAGGCATTCCTTTAAAAACAAGTTCTATTTCTTCATCAGTTAAATCTTTTACATTTCCAGTGAATAATGTTTCTGATAATTTAATTGCTTTATTTAGTTCTTCTTCACCATGTAAGAATTTTACTACTTCGCTTGCTAAGGTTTTTTGGGCTTCTCTTTTTTCTGGCTCTGTTTTCATTTTTTCTTCTAAATCATTAATTTCTTCATGAGATAAGAATGTAAATACTTTTAGGTATTCTACTACTTTTGAGTCATCTGTATTAACTAAATATTGATATATTTCATAAGGAGATGTTTTGTTTTTATCTATCCATAAGGCATTTCCTTCACTTTTTCCAAATTTATTTCCATATTTATCTAGAATTAGAGGCATTGTAAAACCATATGCTTCTTCTCCTGTTTTCTTTCTTATTAAGTCAATACCTGCAGTTATATTTCCCCATTGATCTGAACCTGCTACTTGTAGTTTGCAACCATATGTTCTATTTAAATGTAAGAAATCTAAACTTTGTAATATCATATATGATAATTCACAATAAGTAATGCCACTTTCTAGTCTTCTTCTTACAATATCTTTATTTATCATATAATTTACATTGAAGTGTTTTCCATAATCTCTTAGGAAATCTATTACAGAAATATCTTTTATCCAGTCATAGTTATTTACTACTTTGAAACCGAATAAATCTTTTACTTGTTTTTCTAATGCTTCTGCATTTTTGAATAGTTCTTCTTTTACTATTGTATCTCTTTCTGCTGTTGGTCTTGGATCTCCAATTAAACCAGTTCCTCCTCCTACTAATAGAATTGGGTTATGACCATAATCTTTTAATCTTTTACTTATTAAAAAACTTGATAAATGTCCTAAATGTAATGAATCAGCTGTTGGGTCTGTTCCTATATAGAAAGTTAATTTATCGTTATTTAACTTATCTATTAATTCTGGACTTGAAAAGTCTTTTATTAGCCCTCTCCATAATAAGTCATCATATAATTTCATTTTTATCCTCTCCTTTTTTTATATAAAAAAAGATGATACCAAAAGGACGAAATTACTCGTGGTACCACCTTTATTTACAATATTTTATATATTTATTAATATTGTCTTATTTATGATAACGGTATTTACCGATTAAACTCTTAATATTGTAATTCATTATTTCTGTATTTGTTAATTTTCACCAAACATTAACTCTCTATTAAATACTTTAGAAATAATTACTTATATTCGTCGTTGCTTAATTAAATATGATTTGATTATAGTATAATTTATTTTTGTTGTCAAGGAATAATTGATAAAATTATGAAAAAAAGTTATAATTATTTTGTGATGTATATGGAATTAATTAGAAATAATTGGACTAAAGATGATTATAATAGATTTATTAGTTATTTATTTGAAATAAGAGATATTAAATATAGAGATTTTCATAGTAATCTTGGTATTGGTAATAGTGTTATTGGTGTTAAAACATCTGTTTTAAAGAAGATGGCTAAAGATATTAGTAAAGGTAATTATAAACAATTTTTACATTTGCTTAAAAAAGAATATTATGAAGAAATTACTTTATATGGTTTTATTATTTGTTATATTAAAGAAATGAATGTTAGTGTAAATTATTTAGATATATATAAAGATAGAATAAATAATTGGGCTAGTTGTGATTTATTTTGTGCGGGATATAAGATAGTAGTTAAGAATAAAGAATATTTTTGGAAATATATTAAAGAGAATATTAATAGTAATAATTTATGGATTAGAAGAATGTGCTTTGTACTTATGATTGATTATTATATTGAAGAAGATTATTTAGATATGATATTTGAGTTATGTGATAAATATAATACTAATGATTATTATGTTAATATGGCTGTTGCTTGGCTTATATCTATTTGTTATATTAAATATCCTGGTATTACAATTAAATATATTAAAAATAATAAATTAGATGATTTTACACATAATAAGGCAATACAAAAGATTAGGGAGTCTTATAGGGTAGGTAGAGAAGATAAGGATTATTTAAATAGTTTGAAAAGAAAGTAATTGATTTATGTTTCTTATTGATATATAATTTACTTATAGATGGGAGGTTTTATATATGATGGATGAAATTAATTTTCCTATTGTTTATACTGTTAAGCCTATTTCTTGTTTGAATTGGAAGGATTATGGTAGAGTTATTGGATATGCTGTAGTAGAGGCTTATTTAATATCTGAAGTTAAGAGATATAAAACTGATGGTAGTTATGAGTATTTATATGAAGTAGTATATACTTGGAATGAAGATGGTAGAGAAAATATTATTCCTTTATTTAATAGGGATAATGCATTTGATTCTTGTTATGTTAATAGTATTTTTACTTCATTAGAAGAAGCAAAAACTTATAGAGATATTAATAATTATTCATTATTTAGAGATAATATTTTGAGAGATGGTCTTGACAAAATTAATGAAATTAAAGAGACTACTGATAATAATCTTAAGTATGTTTTGGAATTAGAAAATAAACATTTAGGTAAACATAAAATCAAAAGTAAGTTAATTTAATTTACTTTTTTCTTATTTTATTATATAATGTTTAAGGAAATGAGGGATAATCTATGATAGATAGACTAGAGGCTACATTAAAAAGATATAATGAGATAGGAGAAGAGTTATCTAATCCAGAAGTTATATCTGATATTAAGAAAATGACTGCTCTTTCAAAGGAAAGAACTAGTTTAGAGAAGACTGCTTATATATATAAGGAATATAAGAAAGTTTTAGATGATATTGAAGAAGCTAAGGAATTATTACATGATAAAGATATGGCAGAATTTGCTAAAGAAGAACTTTCTAGTGCTGAAGATAAAAAAATAAGATTAGAAAATGAGTTGGAGATTTTATTGATACCACATGATCCTAATGATGATAAGAATGTTATTGTAGAAATTAGGGGAGCTGCTGGTGGAGATGAAGCAAATATTTTTGCGGGTGATTTATTTGATATGTATAGTAAATATGCTTCTAATGAAGGTTGGAAAATTGAGGTACTTAATGCTGTAGATGGTACTGCTGGTGGATATTCACAAATTGAATTTATGGTAAAAGGAGAGGGTGTTTATTCTAAATTAAAATATGAGAGTGGTGCACATAGAGTACAAAGAGTTCCTGCAACGGAAAGTCAAGGAAGAGTACATACTAGTACTGCTACTGTTTTAGTTATGCCTGAAGCTGAAGAATTTGATTTTGAGCTTGATGAATCTGAAGTTAGAATTGATATTACTAGAAGTAGTGGCTGTGGTGGACAGGGTGTTAATACTACTGATAGTGCTGTTAGGCTTACTCATATTCCTACTGGTATTATTGTTTATTCACAAACAGAGAGAAGTCAAATTAAGAATAAGGAACTTGCTTTTAAAATACTTAAGACTAGACTTTATGATATGAAACTTAGAGAGCAAGAAGAAAAAGAAGCTAAAGAAAGAAAAGTTAAAATTGGTACTGGAGATAGAAGTGAAAAAATAAGAACTTATAATTATCCACAAAATAGAATAACTGATCATAGAATTGGTTATACTTCAATGAATTTAGATAGGGTTATGGATGGAGACATGGAAGATTTGATTGAAGCTTTAATTAATGAAGATCAAAGAAAGAAACTTGAAGAAAATGTTTAATAGTAATGATATTAAAAAAGAATTAGAAGAAAAAAATCTTGATTCTAATTCTTTTGATTATTTATATAAATATCTTAGTACTAATGATTTACTTTATAAATTAGATGAATATACTGATAGATTATTAGATGGAGAACCTGTACAATATATAATAGGTAATGCTTGTTTTTATGGTTATGATTTTAAAGTTAATAAAAATACTTTGATACCTAGATTTGAAACTGAATTATTGGTGGAAAAGACTATTAAATATATTAATAAATATTTTAGTGGTAAAGTTGATATACTAGATATTGGTACTGGTAGTGGTTGTATTGCTATTACTCTTAATAAACTTGTTTATTCTAATGTAGATGCTGTGGATATATCTAAAGAGGCTATTGTAATTGCTAAAGAAAATAATATACTTAATAATACTAATGTTAATTTTATGATAAGTGATGTTTTTTCTAATGTTAATAAAAAGTATGATGTTATTATTAGTAATCCTCCTTATATAAGTTTTGATGAGGATATCATGGATATTGTTAAGAATAATGAGCCTTATATTGCTTTATATGCTGAAAATAATGGGTTATATTATTATAATAAGATACTTAAAGAGTGTAAAAATTATTTAAATGATAAGTTTCTTATTGCTTTTGAAATTGGATATTTACAAGCAAAAGATATTACAGATATGATTTATAGATATTTTAAAGATGTCAACATATCTGTGGAGAAAGATTATAGTGATAAAGATAGATTTATATTTATTGATAATATTAATTAGTGATTTTTTAATATGCCTCATAAGTCTTGGTCTTATGAGGTATTTTTGAGCCATAGTCTCAAAAATAATAATGATGTTTCATTTCTAGACTTTTGGCTAGAAATGACAGAAAAAGACCTAGACTTTTTCTGAAAAGTGAAAATAATACTATTCTTCTATTACTACTTTATTTTCTTCTTTGAATACTGCATCTAAATCTTTTGTTTTATAATTTAGTGATGGTTCTGTTCCTTTTATGTAAAAGAACATTTCTTTTTTTGTATCATTATCATTTGCTATTATACCTGTTATTGGGTTTACTACAACTCCTACTACATTAGTGGGTATATCATACCATGAGGTTTCTTTGTCTTTGAAGTATGCTTCCATTGTATCTATCCAAATATTTTTATGATATGAATAATCTTTTGATTCTATTTTACTATTGTCATCATATCCGTTCCATATTCCGAGTACAGCATCTTTATTGTATCCCATTATTAATAAATCTGTATCTGTTGTTCCTGATTTTATACTATATTTATGAGTTATATTTGGTAGTAATGATATTAGTGTAGGATAGTTATAATCTATAAAGTTTTTATTATAAGTGTATGTTAACATTTCATTTAGAATAAAGGTTAAACTTGAATTTAGTATTAATTCTTTTTCTTCTTTATTTTCATATAGAATATTTCCTTTTGAATCTTCTATTTTTTTTATGAAGTGTGGTTCTACTTTATATCCTGAATTAGCAAAAGCTGCATAGCTTGTGGTCATTTCTAGTAAACTTATTTCTTCTGTACCTAGGGCTAGTGATGGGACTTCTGCTAATTTACTTGTTATTCCTAATCTTTTTGCTGTATTTACTAGCATATTTTCTCCTAGAAAAAGATGTGTTTTTACAGCATAGATATTATCTGAATAAGAGATAGCTGCTGCCATTGAAATGGGATTATTGGCATATGTGTCATTATAATTGTTTGGACTATATGTTTTATCTCCAGAAAAGGTGAATGTTGTTTTTTCACTTGTAAAAGATGATGAGGCTGTAAAACCACTTTCTAGTGCTGTGTAATATAATAATGGTTTCATAGTGGATCCTACTTGTCTTTTTGATTTAGTGGCTCTATTATATTGACTTTTATTGTAGTCATTTCCTCCTAGCATTGCTATTACACCTCCGGTATTTGGATTCATCATAATAGCAGCTGTTTGGACTTTTGTTTCATCATTTATATAACTATATACTGCTTTTTCTAAATCTTCTTGTGCTTCTATATCTAGTGTTGTATATATTTTTAATCCTCCTGTTTTTGTTATTTCTTCTGGTATGTTTGTTATTTTTTTTAGTTCTTCTAGCACTGAATCTTTAAAGTAGTTAATGCTTGTTATTTCTTTCTTTTCTGTTTTTCCTAGTATTGTTAAATTTGTATTTAGTGCATTATTGTATTCTTCATTTGTTATTTTGTTATTATTTTTCATCATTAATAGTACTATTTTTTGTCTTTCTTTTGATTTTTTGTAATTTTTTACTGGTGAATAGTTACTTGGTGATTGTGGTATTCCAGCAAGGAGTGTTGCTTCTGCTAGTGTTAAGTCTTTTGCTGATTTTCCAAAATAATATTTTGATGCAGATTCTATTCCATATACTCCTCCATAATTTATTGTATTTAAGTATCCTTCTAGTATTTCATTTTTAGTATAATGTACTTCTAGTTCACAAGCAAGAAGTGCTTCGTCTATTTTTCTTTTCCATGTTTTTTCAAAGTTTAGAAAGAGATTTCTAGCATATTGTTGAGTAATTGTGGATGCTCCTTCACTTTTATCTCTTTTTACAATGTTAGTTACTATTGCTTTTGCTATTCTTAAATAATCAAATCCTATATGTTTATAAAAATATTTGTCTTCGGTAGATATTGTGGCATTAATTAAATATGGGCTTATGTCTTCAAGCGATATCCAACTTTTATCATCATTAAATACTAATTCATTTTTGGTGTCATACAAATAAAAAGATTGTGATTTATTTATTTCTAGTTTTGGTGTTATAAAGCAATATGTATATACTGCTATATGAATAAAGATAAAAAGTATGATTGGTATAATTACTATTTTTAAAGCTTTTTTTGTTTTTTTCTTCATTTATATCCCTCATTTTTCTTATTTTTTTATGTCATTTATTATTATGTTAAAAATTGTTTAAAATATGTTGTATTTTTTTTAAAGATATGATATGATTTCTCTTGAAATGTTTGGAAGTGATATTATTAGAATTAAAATTAATGGTTATTTAAGGAATAATACTGAGAATAATTTGATTCCTTTTAATGAAAAAGGTATTAAAAATAAGAATAAAATATCTTTTGTATTTGATAATGTTAAGTATTCTATTAATATTAGTGATAATAATGTTATACTTATTAGAGATGGTAATGACTTTACTAATTCATTTGTTTTTAGTAAAAATGATAGTAGAAGTAATTATTATCTTAAAGAACATTGCTATTCTGTTGATTTAAATATTGATACAAAAATATTAGAAATAAGTGATAATAAAATATATATTAAGTATGTTGTTATTGATACTGAGTCTGAATATGAATTGATGATAGAAATGGGTGATATTTTATGAGTATAAAAAATAAATTACAGTATATTATAAAAAAGAGTTTACCAATTGATGTTGATATTTCAAAAATTGTTATTGAGATTCCTAAAGATAAGAAAAATGGTGATTATTCTTCAAATATTGCTTTTTTACTTACTAAGGAATTAAAATCTAATCCTATGGTTATTGCAAATGATATTAAAAACATTATTAATGATAAGATGATTGATAGAGTTGAAGTTGCTAATCCTGGATTTATTAATTTTTATATAAATAAGGATTATTTACTTGATAATATTAATATTATTAATACTGAAGGTAAAAATTATGGTAGAAGTAATTATGGTAATTTAGAAAAAATTAATATTGAGTATGTTAGTGCAAATCCTACAGGAACACTTCATATTGGTCATGGTAGAGGTGCTGTATATGGAGATTGTCTATCTAGAATTATGTCTTTTGTAGGATATGATGTTACTAGGGAATATTATATTAATGATGCTGGGAATCAGATGTATAATTTAGGTGTATCCATTAAAGAGAGATATAAGGAAAGATGTGGTATGGCTTTTGAAATACCTGAAAATGGATATCATGGTAGTGAAATTATTAGTCTTGCTGAAGTTTTATATAATGAATATGGAATGAGTAAGTTAAATGAAGATATTGATTTTTTTAAACAAGTAGGACTTGATATTTTACTAGGTGACATTAAAAAGGATTTAGATAGATTTAGGGTTAATTTTGATGTCTTTACTAGTGAACAATCTTTATATGATAGTGGACTTGTTGATATTACTTTGAATAAACTTAAAGATAGTGGTAAATGTTATATTAATGATGGTGCATTATGGCTTAAAACTACTGATTTATATGATGAGAAAGATAGGGTGCTTATTAAAAGTGATGGTAATTATACTTATTTGCTTCCTGACATTGCTTATCATAGTGATAAATTTAATAGAGGTTTTGATAGGATTATTGATGTATTAGGATCTGATCACCATGGATATATTCATAGACTTAAATCTTCACTTGAATTTGTAGGATATGATTCATCTAAGATTGATATTAAGCTTCTTCAAATGGTAAGACTTCTTAGAAATGGTGAAGAAGTTAAACTTAGTAAAAGAACAGGTAAGACTATCACTCTTAATGAACTTATTGAAGATGTTGGTGTTAATGCTGCAAGATACTTTTTTGCTTCAAAAGGTCTTGATACCCAAATGGATTTTGATCTTGATTTAGCTGTTAAAAAAAGTAATGAAAATCCTATTTATTATATTGAGTATGCTAATGCAAGAATATCTTCAATTTTAAGAGGAAAGACTATAGAAAGAGTAGAAAAGTTTAGTACTATAGAAAGTGATAGTGCATATACTATTTTGAATAAGTTACTTGAGTTTGAAGATGTTATAATTAGTGCGGCTTCAAAAAGAATGCCACATTTGGTTGCTAATTATATGCTTGAACTTGCTAGTTTGTTTCATAGTTATTATTCAGTAGAAAAAATTATTACTGATAATGAAATATATACAAAAGAAAGAATGGCTCTTATTAGTGCTGTTAAGATTGTTCTTAATAATGCTGCTTATATGCTTGGTTTAATTCTTAGAGAGGAAATGTAGGAGGAAATTGTTATGCTTAGTGAAATGAGTAAAGAAAGTTTAGAAATGTTATCTTATGCTAAAATTGCTGAATTGTATTTAAAGGAAAATAAGAAACCTATGAATACTGCTGATTTATTTAAAGAAGTATGTAAATTACTTGATTTGTCTGATGAGGAGTATCAAGAGAGAATAGCTGATTTTTTTGAATCTCTTACTACTTCAAAAGAATTTATTCTACTTAGTGATGGTAATTGGGATTTAAAGATTAATCATTCTGTTAAAATTGATATTGATGATATTTATGAGGAATCTGATTCTGAAGAAGATACAGATGTTGCTTATGATGAAAATATTAGTGAAGAAGATAATTATGATGATGATTATTCTGATAATACTGATGATGATTTATTAGATGATGATTATGCTGATTTAACTATTGTAGATGATGAAGAACTAGAAGATGAGAACTAGTTCTTTTTTTTATTTTACTTCATATTATTAATGTGGAGGCTACAAATGAAAAGAAAAATAAGAATTGGTATTCCAAGAGCACTTCTTTATTATCGAGATTATATTTTATGGAAGACTTTTTTTGAGGGTATTGGTTGTACACTTATTTTAAGTCCTAAGACTAATAAAGAAATTATTGATAATGGTAAAATGTTGTCTGTTGATGAATCTTGTCTTCCATCTAAGATTTATCTAGGTCATATAAAAGCTCTTCTTGGTAAATGTGATTATATTCTTGTACCTAGAATATCTAATTATGGCAGAGGTAATAGAGTATGTATGAAGTTTAATGGAATATATGATGTAGTAAATAATATTTTTACTAATAAAATACTTAATTATGATATTGATTATTTAAAGGGTAAAATAGAATTGTTTGGTTTTATTAAGATGGGCTTTAAAATTAATAAGAATATTTTTAAAATTATATTTTATTATATAGTTGGTAAAGTAAAACAAAAGAAGTATATTTTATCTCTTGTTAATAAACAAAATAAGATTTTTAGGTCTAATAAAACTAAAGTTCTTATTGTATCACATCCTTATGTTATTTATGATGAATATTTATGTGGTAATATTATTAAATATTTTAAAAGTGAGGATATTGATATTTTATATTCTGATAGATTAAATAGAAAAATTTCGATAGCTTATGCAAATGATTTTTCTAATACCTTATATTTTCTTTATTCAAAGGAAAATATTGGTAGTGCTTTTTATTATAAAGATGGTGTAGATGGTATTGTTTTTTTATCTTCTTTTCCTTGTGGCCCCGATTCTTTGGTTAATGAACTTGCTATTAGAAAATTAGATGGTATTCCTATTATTAATATTACAATTGACGAGAGTACTGCTACTGGAGGACTTATGACAAGATTAGAGAGTTTTGTTGATATTATGAAAGCAAGGCGAGATAATGGATAGGGTTATTTCTTTTCCTCATTTGGGGAATTATTATATTGTATTTGATTATTTTCTTAGAAAAGCAACTAGATGTAAGGTGATTGTTCCTCCTAATACTACTAAAAAAACAATAGAACTTGGTAGTAAGTATTCTCCTGATTTTGTATGTGTACCATTTAAATATAATATGGGTAATTATATTGAGGCTTTAGAAAATGGTGCTAATACTTTAATTCAAGCTGGTGGTGGATGTAGATATGGTTATTATGGAGAACTTGAAGAGAAAATATTAAAAGATTTAGGTTATGATTTTGAATTTTATAATATGATAACTGATAATCATATTTCACTTAGGAAAGGTTATAATTTCTGTAAGAAAATGAATAAAAGTATTAATCCTTTTTTATGTTTTTATTATTTAATTAACTGTCTTGTTATGATTTTTTGTATCGACAAGATAGAAAAGTTTATTAGACTTAATATGGGATTTGAAATTCATAATGGTGATTTCGAAAAATTAGAAAGTGAATATTTTAATAGTTTTGGAAATAATGGTATAATTAAGAATATTTTTAATTATTTTAAGTATAAGAAGAAATTTAAAAAAATAGAAATTAATAAATCAGATAAACCTCTTAGAGTTGCTATACTAGGTGAATTGTATTCTTTAATTGATTCTAATACTACTTATAATACTGAAAGAAAACTTATGAAAATGGGAGTTGAAGTACATAGAGTTACTGATCTTACTTATTTACTTATTACAAAGAGATTTAAACTTGGTATGATGATTAAAAGGGGTAAAAAATATATTAAATATCATTTGGGAGCAGATGCAAGTGGTAGTGTTGTAAAAAGTTATTTATCTGCTTTAAGAGGTTTTGATGGAATTCTTCATTTAAAAAGTTTTGGATGTACTCCTGAAATATCTGCGATGAGTATTATGCCAAAAATTACTGAAGAATATGGAATTCCAATACTATATATGAGTTTTGATGCGGAAGATAATGAAGTTGGTGTTGATACGAGACTTGAGGCTTTCTATGATATGATTAATATGAAGAAAAAGACAACTTAAAAATGAAGTTGTTTTTGTTTGCTCTTTATTTTTAAAATATTTTAATATAAAATTATATAAAATTGTTTGTATCTTAAAAAAATTGTGCTATAATAGATATGAATAAGAAGGTGATGGCATGGGAGAATTGATTTTTCTTTTATTTATATTTATTTGCGTGGGTTTTATTTATATTGCACATAAATATTTTGGTAAGTATGAATTTTATGCTTTAGTTATTATTTATACAATTATATCTTTTTTGATGTCTTTTAAACTTGTTAATGTTTTTGGACTTGATATTAATCCTAGTATTATATTTAGTAGTGGTATTTTGATAATACTTTATTATTTCATTAATAGATATGATATTAAAGAGTATAAAAAACTTGTTATGTTAATTTCTTCTACTAGTATTATATGTGGTATATATCTTTTGTCCAATTCTTTTATGGTACCTTCAATTTATGATAAGGGTTCTCTGCTATATAAAAATGTAATTTTAGACAATTTAGTTATACTTATTGTTTTTCCTATATCTTTATTAATTACTTTAATCCTTAGTGGATACTCATTTAAAGAATTAAAAAAAGAAGTTAAGAATAAAAAAATTAAAATTATTGTTACTATTATTGGACTTATGTTTATTGATACTTTTATTTTTATTTATTTTAGCTATGCATTTTTAATAAGTTTTGATAAAGCTATTGTAATAGCGGTGCAAAATTATTTTGTAAAATCTATTATTATGATTATTTATATGTTTATTATTAATAAAATTCTTAGTGTAAAGAAGGTGAAATAATGAATTACATTTATATTTTATTTGAAATTATATTTACTTTCTTTTTAATGTTAGTATTTTATAAAGTTTCTAAGAAAGATGGATTATATTTATATATAGTTCTTATGTCTAGTATATTAAGTATTATTATGTTTAAGTCTGTAGATTTATTCTCTTTTCAAGTTAATCTTGGAATACCAATTATTGTTAGTTTATTTATTTGTAATAATATTATTATTCAAAGATTTGGAATTGATGAGGTGAAAAGAATTGTCTCTACTTTTGGTATTTCTTATTTGTGTACAATTGTTATTCTTTCGCTTTTATCTTTAATCATGGGAAGTGATTATTGCCTTGTTAGTAATAATGCTTTTGATTCTTTATTTGGATTTAATACTAATAATATTAGAATTTCAATTGGAGGTTTTATTTCTATTTTATTTATGCTTTGGTATGATAGTTATATTTATTATTATATTAGAAGGAAAAAAAATAATTTTTGGTTTAGTAATGTTGGTACTATGCTTATTATTCAAATGATAGAAAGTATTATATTTGTTTTATTTGCATATATTGGGGAATTTGATTTTACTTTGTTATTTGGTATGATAGTTATTAGATATTTAGTTAAAATTATTATTTCAATTATTGGATTGGTTCCTTTTTATATGATTATTAAAATGAGGAAAGAGTAGGTGTTATTATGAGGACTAGAAAACAAGAATTAGTTAGTGATGATTTAAAACCATTTGTATGTAGTATTATAAAAGAATATAGAGAAAAATATAATTATTCTTTAGAAGATTTAGCTAGGGCACTTAATTATAAAAAAAATAGGCAAACTTTACATAAATATGAAACAGGTACTCTTAATATTCCGTATGAAATATTTTTTGATATTGCAAATATTTTCAATATTAATTCTGATATTTTTGATGAAATTCCTATGACTAAAGGTGAAAAGGAAATATTTGAAAAGAAAATGATTCGTAGTTATGTTAATACTATGAATGGTAATAATAATATTACTTCTAGAGGGGAAAAAATTGTTAATACTTATAGGAATGCTTCATATGAGCCTATTAGTAAGATGTGTGATTTGTCTATTAAGTTATTAGATGATTCTATGGCTCCAATTTATTTAAAGGGTGATAGGGTATTTTTTAGAAAGAAGGATAGTTATAATAATGGTGATGATATTGTTATAGCTGTTAAAGGTAATGTTTTGTCTGTTAGAAGATTATATAAAAGTCAAAAGGCAATTATTCTTCAAGCTATGAATCCTAAATATCAAACTATAGTTGTTAATGTTTTTTCTGAAGATATGATACTTGGTAAAGTTGAAACTTTGAGTAGAGAAATAAAATAAAAAAGACTTCATATGAAGTCTTTTTATTAATTTAAAGCATCTTTTAATTTGTTTCCAGCTTTGAATCCAGGTACAACTCTAGCAGCAATTCTTACTGCTTCTCCTGTTTGAGGATTTCTTCCAGTTCTAGCTTCTCTTTTTTTAGCAGTAAATGTTCCGAAACCTACTAGTGTTACTTTTCCAGTTTCTTTTAAACCTTTTGTAACTCCTTCCATTACAGCTTCTAATGCTCTTCCAGCATCAGCTTTTGTTAAATCTGCTTTTTCAGCAATGAAATCTACTAATTCAGCTTTTGTCATTTTATTACCTCCATTAATTTTTCTAAGCAATATGTTATGCTTACTACATAAAGATATCATATAATCTTAATAAAATCAAGTATTTTGGTAAAAAATAAGGAAATATTTTTTGAAAATTAACTAGTTGTATAACTTTTTTTCTTGATGTTAATAATAATATTGTAAGTTTTATGTAAATGTGGTATAATAAGGCTGTTTTTTGAGGGGAGATGTTTATATGAAAGATAAGACAAGAAAAGATATTATTGTAATCATTTCTTATATAGCTCTTATTATTTTTGCTTTGGTTAATTTTAGTAAGATTTTGTCATTTTTTGGAAAAGTTATTAATATTTTTTCGCCATTTTTACTTGGTATTATTTTGGCATTTGTTCTTAATGTTTTAAATAATTTTATAGAAAAGAAGATATTTGGTAAAATTAAATCTGGTAAGTTTTGGAATAAGATGAAGAGACCTTTATGTATTACTCTTAGTTTAATTATAGTATTTTTGATGATATTCTTTATTATGAATTTACTTATTCCACAACTTAAGAATTCTGCTTCTTTATTTACTGAAACTTTACCTGCTTATAAAGAGGATATTATAGGTATTTTAAATAAGTTTGATGTTGAAGAAGATACTATTGTTAAAGTAGAAGATTATTTAGATAATTTTGGAAAAGTTATTACTGATTATATTAAGGGTAATTCTAAAGATGTTATTTCTGTTACTACAGAAGTAGCTACTTCGGTTATTGGAATTATTAGTAAGGGTGTTATTACTTTGGTATTTGCTATATATATGATTGCTCAAAAAGAGACTTTGAGTAGACAAATTGGTAAAGTTATGAAGGCTTATTTAAAACCTAGAACTATTGATAAGATTTATACTATTGGTAGTTTAGCAAATAAAACTTTTTCTAATTTTGTTACTGGTCAATGTTTGGAAGCTTTAATATTTGGTTGTTTGGTATTTATTGGTATGCTTATATTTAGATTTCCATATGCTTCCACTATTGCTGTACTTCTTGGATTTACTGCATTAATACCAATATTTGGTGCATTTATTGGTACTGCTATTGGATTTGTATTAATTTTAATGGTTAGTCCTATTAAAGCTATATTATTTGTAGTATTTATTATTATTCTTCAACAAATTGAAGGTAATTTAATTTATCCTAGAGTTGTTGGTAAATCTATTGGGCTACCTGGTATTTGGGTTTTATTATCTGTTACTGTTGGTGGCAGTATTGGAGGTATTCTTGGTATGCTTATTGCTACTCCTTTATGTTCTCTATTATATGCTTTATTTACTGATGTAGTTAATGATAGATTAAAAAATAAAAAAATTGTTACTAATGTAAAAGAAAAGACTTCAAATT
>CAMFBT010000007.1 GCA_945948625.1 uncultured Mycoplasmatota bacterium
TATTATGTTTCACGTGAAACATGTTGATAACTATTTATAATATTATAATTATATTGAATTTAAACTTTATTTAAAAAATTATTTATTATTAAAAAACTAAATATATTTTTTTAATAAATCAATATTAATATCTAAATAATATTTTTAATAAATAAAAAAATATTATGTTTCACGTGAAACATGTTGATAACTATTTATAATATTATAATTATATTAAATTTAAACTTTATTTAAAAACTTATTTATTAATAAAAATCTAAATGTATTTTTTTTTATTAAATTTAAATTTTATTAAAAATTATTTATTAATAAAAAACTAAATATATTTTTTTAATAAATCAATATTAATATCTAAATAATATTACTAATAAATAAAAAAATAATATGTTTCACGTGAAACATATTAATAAAACAATAAAAAAAGATACACACATCAAATAAATGTTAAAGCTGCTGACTTCCGTCCCTGACTTGATTCCATAATTTAATGTTGTATCAAAAAATATTATACAATAACAGCTAAAAATAATCAATAATTAATAAATATAAACACATATTTTATGTATAAAAAAAAAAGAAAATATTATTCATTATTTTCCACTTCAATATTTTCCTCTTTATCAACAATTGCAGTAGAACTAACAATATTATTTTCTTTTAAATTAATAAGTTTTACACCTTGTGTAACTCTACTCATAGTAGAAATTTTATCAACAGAAATTCTAATAACAATACCAGAATCAGTAATAATCATAAGATCTTTATTATTATCAACAGTTTTAAAAGAAACAATAGAACCATTTTTATCAGTAATATTGACTGTTTTAACACCTTTTCCGCCTCTATTAGTAATTCTATATTCATCAACAGGCGTTTTCTTTCCATATCCATTTTCTGTAATAACAAGTACAAATTCATCTGGTTGAACTACTTCCATACCAACTAAAATACCACCATCTAAATTAATACCTTTAACACCAGAAGCAGATCTTCCCATAATTCTAACAGCATTTTCATTAAATCTAACCATTCTTCCATTAGAAGATGCCATTAATATTTCATTATTTCCAGTAGTTTTCTTAACAGAAACAAGTTCATCATCTTCTTTCAAAGTAATAAACTTTTTACCATTAGTTCTTATACTATCAAATTCAGATATATCAGTTCTCTTAATCAACCCACTTTTTGTTGCAAATATCAAACATTTGTATGTATCTTCTTTAGCAATTTTAAGTAAAGAAGTAACCTTTTCATTTTTATCTAATGAAAGTAAATTAACAATAGGTAAACCTTTAGATTGCCTACTATATTCTGGAATTTCATATCCTTTAATTCTATATACTTTACCCATATTAGTAAATAATAATATATAATCATGGGAAGTTGCATTAATTAAATGTTCAACAAAATCCTCTTCATTTGTAGACATTCCTTTAATACCCATACCACCCCTATTTTGAGTTTTATAGGTATCAGAAGGTAATCTTTTAATATATCCTTTATTTGTTAAAGTAATAACAACATTTTCCACAGGTATCAAAGACTCATCTTCAATGTAATCAACAGCGGTCATATCAATATGTGTTCTTCTACCATCAGCATATCTAGACTTAATTTCAAGCATTTCTTCCTTAATAACATTAAGAATTTTACTTTCACTAGCAAGAATCTCCTCTAATTCTTGTACTAATTTTTCAAGTTCAGTAATTTCATCTTCAATTTTTGATTTTTCTAGTCCAGTAAGTCTCTTTAATCTCATATCAAGAATTGCTTGTGATTGAACCTCTGATAAATTAAAATTAGTAATAAGACCAATTTTAGCTTCTTCATCATCAGCAGACTCTTTAATTATCTTTATAACTCTATCAATATTATCAAGTGCAATCTTCAAACCATCTAATATATGTAATCTATCCTTATATTTTTTTAAATCAAATTGACATCTACGATAAATAACATGTTTTTGGTGATCAATATACTTTTCTATAATTTCTTTTAATCCAAGTGTTCTTGGACTACCATCAACAAGCATTAAAAAATTAATACCATAAGAAGTTTGAAGTTGAGTATGTTTATATAAATTATTTAAAACAACATTAGCATTAGCCTCTTTTTTAACATCAATAACTATTTTTATTCCTTCTAAAGCAGATTCATCACTTAAATTAGAAATACCATCAATTATTTTATCCCTAACAAGTTCTCCTATTCTAGTAATTAGAGACTTTTTATTTATTTGATAAGGAATTTCAGTAATAATGATTCTTTGTCTACCATGTGATTCTTCAATATTAGCCATACCTCTAATAGTAATGGTCCCTCTGCCACTTTCATATGCTTTCTTAATACCACTATTTCCAAGTATTACACCAGCTGTAGGAAAATCTGGCCCCTTAATATATTGCATAAGTTCAGAAACTGAAATTTCAGGATTATCAATATAAGCAACACATCCATCAATAACTTCACCCAAATTATGAGGTGGAATATTAGTAGCCATACCGACAGCAATACCCATATTCCCATTTACTAAAATATTAGGAAATCTACTAGGCAATACTACTGGTTCTTTTCTCTGTCCATCATAATTTTCAGAAAAATCAACAGTTTCTTTGTTTAAATCTCTAAGTAATTCCATAGAAATTTTTGCAAGTCTTGCCTCTGTATAACGACTAGCAGCAGCACCATCACCATCAATAGAACCAAAATTTCCATGTCCATCAACAAGAGGATGCCTATAAGTAAAATCTTGTGCCATTCTTACCATTGATTCATAAATAGCACTATCACCATGTGGATGATAATGACCCATAACAGCTCCTACAGCATTTGCACTTTTTTGATATTTTTTATCTGGAGTCATTCCCTCTTCATATAAAGTATACAAAATTCTTCTATGAACAGGTTTTAAACCATCTCTTACATCTGGAAGTGCTCTAGCAACAATTACACTCATTGAATAATCAAGAAATGATTTTCTCATTTCTCCAACTATATTAACAGAAATTTTTTTATCTTTTTCTAATTCTTCCATAACAAACCTCCCACAACTATATATCTAAATTTTCTACAAATAATGCATTATCTTCAATAAACTTTCTTCTAGGTTCAACTTCTTCACCCATAAGTAATTGGAAAGTTTCATCTGCCAAAATAGCATCATCTAAAGTTACCTGTTTTAATATTCTATTTTCAATACCCATAGTAGTTTCCCTAAGTTCTTCCGGATCCATTTCTCCTAAACCTTTCATTCTACCTATTTCATATTTAGTATTAGAAGGTAAAGTTGCTAAATAATTATCTCTTTCTGCTTCATCAAGTACATATTTAATAGTCTTACCATGTTTAATTGAAAACAAAGGTGGCTGTGCAGCATAAATATGTCCGTTCTCAACAAGAGGCTTAAAATATCTATAAAATAAGGTTAATAAAAGTGTTCTAATATGAGCTCCATCTACATCAGCATCTGTCATAATAATTATTTTATAATATCTCAACTTAGATAAATCAAATTCATCACCAATACCAGTTCCTAAAGCAGTAATCATAGTTCTAATTTCTTCATTTGCTAGTATTCTATCTAATCTTGCCTTTTCAACATTAAGAATTTTACCACGAATAGGAAGAATTGCTTGAGTTATAGGATTTCTACCCATTTTAGCACTACCTGCGGCACTATCTCCTTCTACTATAAACATTTCAGATATAGTAGCATCTTTTGATGAACAATCAGTAAGTTTACCCCAATAATTAGTAATTTCAAGACCACCTTTTCTTCTTGTAAGTTCTCTAGCTCTTCTAGCAGCAACCCTAGCTCTAGCAGCAGTCATCGATTTTTCTATTATTACTCTAGCATCATTTGGATGCTCCATTAAAAATCTTTCAAAATTTTTAGCAAATATACTAGCCGCTATTTTTCTAACTTCACTATTTCCAAGTTTTGTTTTTGTCTGGCCCTCAAATTGTGGTTCTGGCACTTTAGCAGAAATAATCATAGTTACTCCTTCTCTTACATCCTCACCACTTAAAGGCTCATCATTATCCTTAAGTATTTTATTATTTTTTGCATAATTGTTAATAATTCTAGTCAAAGCAATTTTAACACCATCTTCATGGGTTCCACCCTCCGGAGTAATTATATTATTTACAAATGAATATACAGTAGCATTATAACCATCATTATATTGAAGAGCAACCTCAATTGATATGTCATTTTCCATACCTTCTATATAAACAATATCATCATGAATAGGAGTTCTATTTTTATTAACATATGCCACAAACTCCTTAATTCCACCTTCATAAATAAAAGTATCTTTTTGTCCAGTTCTATCATCGAAAAGAATAATTCTAAGTCCTTTATTTAAAAAAGCAAGCTCTCTAACCCTAGTTTTTAAAGTTTCATAATTAAATGTAGTTGTTTCTTTAAATATTTCATCATCTGGCATAAAAGTAACAGTAGTTCCTGTTCTATCTTCACTACACTCACCAATTACTTTCAAAGGTTCAATAGTATGCCCTCCATTAGCAAACTTTATATAATAGATTTTTCCTTCTTTATAAACAGTTACTTCAACCCACTTACTTAATGCATTAACTACAGATGCACCTACACCATGAAGGCCACCAGATACTTTATATCCTCCACCTCCAAATTTACCACCTGCATGTAATACAGTATAAACTGTTTCAACAGTTGACAATCCCGTTTTAGGATGTATTTCAACAGGAATTCCTCTACCATCATCTTTTACTGTAATAGAACCATCTTTATTAATAATAATTTCAATATCATCACAATAACCAGCTAAAGCTTCATCAATAGCATTATCTACTATCTCCCACACTAAATGATGTAATCCTCTCTCACTAGTACTACCTATATACATACCAGGTCTCTTTCTTACTGCTTCAAGCCCTTCTAATACTTGAATATCAGAAGCATCATAATGTTCATTTTTATTCAATTTAATCACCTTCCTGCATTAAATTATTTCCCGGGAAATAATTTTTCCATTTTTTATTTTATAAATATTCGATTGTTCTCTTATACTTCTATCAATATTTTCAATATCAGTTGTAGTTAATATTGTTTGAATATTACCATTTAAATACTTAAGTATATTATTTCTTTTATAAATATCAAGTTCACTAAATATATCATCAAGTAAAAGTATTGGACTCTCTGATAATAAATCAGTAAATAAATTAACTTCAGCTAATTTAAGAGAAAGAACAGCACTTCTAATTTGACCTTGAGAACCATATAATGATAAATTTTTTCCATCTAATTCAAAATAAAAATCATCCCTATTAGGACCAATAAATGTCATTTTATATTGAATATCTTTTAATAAATTATTTTTTAATTTATCAATAAACATTTTACTATCTAAATTATCAATATTAGAATCATAAATTAATTTTAATCCATGTAAATTAGTTATAGAATAAAAAATATTATCCAAATATTTATTAATATAATCAACATATTTTTTTCTAAAATTATAGATATATAACGATAAATTAACATATTTATTATTAATAATTTCTAAATAATCATTATCACTTTTTTTACTAATATTAAATATCTTTAAAAATTCATTTCTTTGTCTCAAAATTAAATTATAATTATTTAAATTAGATAAATAATTTTTATTTATTTGACTTATTTGAATATTAAAATATTTTCTTCTACTAGAAGGACTATCTTTAAAAGTTCTAACACTATCACTACTAAAAATAATAACATTCATTCTAGAAATATAATCACTTAATTTTTTTATCTCTTTTTTATTAATTTTAACATTCTTCCCTTTACTATTTAATAATACCTCTAATTCATCGCAATTATCTTTATATTGTACAAATCCCTTAATTAATGAAAAACTATTATTAAACATAATTAGATTCTTATCATTTATTGATAAAAAAGACTTAGTAACAGCAAGTACATAAATAGATTCAAGTAAATTAGTCTTACCTTGAGCATTATCTCCTATTATAATATTTAAACCATCATTTAATTCTAATAAAATTTCATCATAATTTCGATAATTTTTTAGAAATAATTTTTTTATTTTCATTCTAAAGTAATTTTTTTGCCCATATTTTCACCTTACTATTTTTCATGTACCCCTACACATACAATTATAACATATTTTAATAAAAAATAAAAGGAAAAAATACATAAAAATATGCATTTTCTCATTATTTTATTTGAGCTTTATTAATGATATTATTTAAATATTTTTCTATTTTTATACATTTAGTAATTTGATTATCAATTATATAATAAGGAACTTCTATATTAATGATTTTTCCGCCCTTAAAAAAAATCTTTGTAGATTTTTCTTCTTTTACATATCTATCTATATTAGAATATGAAATCCAAATACATCTATTTGAACTTGGTGAAGAAGTAGGAAAAAAAATTAACATATTATAAGGTGAAAGAATAATAGGAGTTTTTATATAATAATTAAATATATCTATAACAAATTGTCTCTGAATATTATAAGAATTTCCATAAAATTTACAACAATTTTTAATCAATTTTAAAGAATTAACTTCTACCATAATTTCCTTATTTTTTTCTACAACTAATGTACCATTACCTTCAATATAATTACTAGTAAAACAAAGAACATCATCAGTAATAATATATGATTTCACAAAAATCCCCCTTTCCACATATAAAAATATGTAAATGATATTAAAACATATAAATATGTCGAAAAATGTCAATTTTTGTCGAAAAAAATAAAAAATAAAAAAATAGAGTATTAACTCTACTTAATATTTTTATAAAATTATATTACTAACTTGTTTTAATAGGAAGAACTAATTGTAATAATGAATCATCTTCATTGGATTTAATTACAATAGGTGAACTATCATTATTCATACATAAAACAATTTTTTCTTTATTAAAACTCTTTATTGCATCAAGCATGAACTTTGAACTAAAAGAAATATCTATTTTTTTATCAGAATCAATAGTTATTTTTTCTTCTACCTTACCAATTTCAGGACTATTAGAAGAAATCATAAGTTCATTTAAATTAAGAGATAACTTAATAGTATTCTTTTCTCTATCAGAAGTAAGTAAACTTGCTCTATCAATCATATTATATAAATCATCAAATGAGCATTCTAGTAAAATATCAAAATCTTTTGGAATAATATTAGAATTAGTAGGGTATGTACCACTTAAAAGTCTAGATAAAAATACAATGTTATTATATTTAAATAAAACTTTATTATTAAATAAATGAATTTCTAAAAAATCCGAATCATTATCTAACATTTTAGTAAGTTCTATTAAATTTTTTCCTGGAATAACAATATTAATATCACTTTCATCTGATCTATCCAGCTTAACTAATTTTCTTGCTAATCTATATGAATCAGTAGCAATAACATCTAAAATATCACCATTTATTCTAAAATTAATTCCTGTAAGAAGAGGTCTAGTTTCACTCTGTGAAATAGCAAAAACAGTTTGATTAATTATATCTTTAAAAACCCCATTATTAATAATAATTGGTTCTTTTGTTTCATCTAAATCTAAATTAGGAAATTCGTTAGGATTAATACCATTCAAATTGAATTCAGTATTATTAGTACTAACTATCATTTTATAACCATCAATAACTTCAATTGATATATTAGTATTAGGAAGTTTCCTAATAATTTCTACAATATATTTTCCTCCAATAACAATACTACCTATTTCATCCAAACTTGTTAATTTATTTTTAGGAATAAAAGATCTAATAGATACATCAGTATCACTAGCATATAAATATAATCCTTCTTCTTTTAAGTCAAATTTAATACCAGTTAATATAGGTATTAAATTTTTGTTTGATATAGCTCTAGCGGTATTATTTAAACTATCTAATAATATTTCTTTTTTTACAATTAATTTCATTTTATCATCCTCTTTCCTTTTATTAATTATAATTATTATTATACTGTTGATATTGTGTAAAAGTCTTATTTTTTTCTTATTTTATATGTCTTTTTTTTCCACAATAATTGTTGATATCTTAATTTTTATCAACTATATTCTTTTTTTTAAATCTTCAATAACTGTTTGAAGCTGAATATTTGTTTTTAACTCTTTCTCTATTTTTTGATAAGCACTAATTATTGTAGAATGATCTCTACCACCAAAATAAGTTCCCATCTTAGGAAAAGAATCATTTGTCATAATTCTACACAAATATATAGCAATTTGTCTAGGATAATTTACATCTTTACTTCTCTTCTTTCCTTTTAAATCTTCAATATCAATTTTAAAATATTCACAAACAATTCTTTGTATTCTATGAACATCATTTTTATATACACTTCGCTCATTAATTTTATCCTTAAGTGCTTCAATAGCAATATCTAATGTAACAATACCTTTGTTCATCATTAAAGCATATGCAAAAACTCTTGTAATTGCCCCTTCTAACTGTCTAACATCTGAATCATTTATATTTGCTATATATTCAATCACTTCAATTGGAATATCTTCTGCTGCTTCCTGATGAGCAATTTTTTTCTTAATAATATCTACTCTTAAATTAAAATCTGGAGGAGTTATATTAGCAGTAAGACCCCAATTAAATCTTGTAATAAGCCTATTTTCTAACATTTTTAAATCATCAACAGATCTGTCTGAAGCAATAATTATCTGTTTATTAGAATCATGTAATTGATTAAATGTATGAAAAAACTCTTCTTGTCCTTTAGTAGCAGAACCTAAAAATTGAATATCATCAATAATCAAAACATCAATATTTCTATATTTATTTTTAAAAGAATCAATTTTATCAAAATTATTTTTATCATTGCTTCTAACTGCAGATATATAATCATTTACAAATTGTTCACTTGACACATATAAAACTTTTTTATTAGAGTTTTGAATAATATAATTACCAATAGCATGCATTAAATGTGTTTTACCCAGTCCACTTTTACCATATAAAAATAACGGATTATAAGCTTTTCCAGGCTTTTCTGCTACAGCTCTAGCAGCAGTAAAAGCAAATCTATTAGAGTTACCGACAATAAAACTATCAAAAGTATATTCACTATTAAGATTAGCAGAAAGACTAGTTTGATGTGGAACTCCAACAGAATCTGTTGATGACTCAATTATATTATCATTACTATTATTATAACTTATTTCGTTTTCCAAAAGAAATTGAAATTTAAAATTAGTACCAGTAATAGAATTGAAAGTTTCTTCAATATCATCGATATAATTTTCAGTTAAATGTTTTTTATGTAAAGCATAAGGAACAATAACAAAAGCAATACCATCTTCAATTTTAAATAGTTTAGTATCTTTAAACCAAGTATCGTATGATAAAGGGGTTATACGATCTTTAATTTTATCAAGAAAATTATTCCATAAAATATCAGTATTCATATCAAAACCTCCTAAATCAAATTTGCTGTTAATTTTATTATATCTCAAAAAAATATTTTGTCTAGTTATTTTTTTTTATTAACATGTAAATTAACATATTTTCAACAACTTTTCAACAATATAATATCATATAAAATAAGGTTTTTAAAGAGTTTTCAACAAATTTTGTTAATTTTATCAATAAACAGACTTTATTAGTATTATCAACATATATGTGGATAATGTTGATAATTAAAAAAACCCTTTTATTAAAATGATTTTTAGCATTTATTTTTCCACAGAGCCATTTACTTTTAAAATATTTTAAACTTATTATTTTTTGATTTAGAATTAGAAAATTGTATTTAGTTTTACATTCAAGAATAATTTAATTTATTATTTTATAAAATATATCAGAGTTTACAAATAAAAAAAAATATAGTATAATCTCATTAGTGGTGATTTTTTTGAAAAAAGAAGTTAAAAAAAAGGAAAATATAAATAAAAAATTAAAAATAATTAAAAATAAAATCAAAAACTTTATTTCTAATTATTATTATATATTTATTATATCATTGCCATTTATTTTAATAGATATTGTAACTAGAATATTAGGATATAAAATTCATTTTTATGGATTAGGAAGATTAGTTCCTAATTTATTTACTATTTCATATATTATTTTAATAATTGGTATATCTTTGTCTTTAGAAAAGAGAAAAGGAAAAATACTATATATAATATTTTTTATAATATCATTCATTATATTCATAACAAATAATATTTATTATTCAATGACAGGTACATTTTTTGATTTTAGTCTATTATTATTAGCAAGTGAAGGATCAGAATATTTTCTAGATGCAATATTAAAATGTAATATTTGGGTTTATATATCAAGTATAATAATAATAGTATGCTTTATTTTTGGAATAAAATATTTTAAAGAAAATAAAAAAACAAATTTAAAGAGAATAATAAAAATATTTTTTATTTTCTTAATACTTCATTTCATAACTCCACTATTATTAGGAAAAGCAAATGATAATTTAGATTGGAGTACATGGAGAAATCCTAGAAATATATATATTAATTTTAATGATAATAACAAAAGTATGATGATATCAGGAATATATGAATATAGTGTGAGAAATTTTTATATAACATTTATAAAAGCAAAAAAAACAACAAACGAAGAAGATATAACATTTCTAAAAGAAGAATATAGCAAAGAAGAAGAATCATATAATACAAAATATACTGGAAAATATAAGGATAAAAATTTAATTATATTACAATTAGAAGGAACAGATAATTGGTTAATAACAGAAGAAGATACTCCAACACTATACAATATGATGAAAGATTCAATTAATTTTACAAATCATTTTTCATATTATAATGGTGGAGGATCAACATTTAACTCAGAATTTGCAGTAAATACAGGCTTTATTACACCTCTATCATATACACAAAATGCATATACATTTAATAAAAATTATTTTCCATACTCACTTGCTAATTTGTTTAAAAATGAAGGATATTCTGTTAATGCTTTCCATATGAACAATAGTGAATATTATTCAAGAGGGACAAATTATAAAAACTGGGGATATGATAATTACTATGGATTAAAAGATTTAGGAACATATAAAAATGATTTATATACATTAGATAGAGAATTAATATTAAATGAAACATTTAATGAGAAAATGTTCAGTGAAGAAAAATTTGTAGATTATATAATAACATATTCTGGACATTTACCATTTACAACTGAAAAAGGAGTATGTAAAAAATTAATAACAGAAGACATACTAAAAGAGGAAAATATTGAAGAATTGCCTAATGATTATATTCTTCCAAGTAAAACAGAAGAAGAATGTGCTAGAAGACAAGCAAAAGAAACTGATTATATGGTAGAATTATTATTAAATAATTTAAAAGAAAAAAATTTAATAGATAATACAATAATTGTTGTATTTACAGATCATTATCTTTATACACTTTCAGATCAAACAATATTAGAAAAATATAAAGATACAAATAATAATTTAATAAATAAAACACCATTCTTTATATGGGATAATGGAAATAGCAAGAAAAAAATAACAACTGTTACTTCTCAACTAAATATATTACCAACACTAATAAATCTCTTTGGTTTAGAATACCATCCAAATTATTATATAGGTTATGATGCATTAAATCCAAATTATAATGGATACGTATTCTTTAGTGATTATTCATGGTATGATGGAAATGTATATGTGGATGGAGGAATAGTTACAAATGAAAAATATATAGATCCTCTAATACTTGAAGATAAAAATTATTTTGTAAATTATATGATAAGAAAAAACGATTTAACATTAAAATATAATTATTTTAAACAAATAAATAGCGAAAAAAGAATATAAAAAAGTTCATATCAATCAATTATGAACTTTTTATTTTATCATTACTAATATCATCAATAGTAACTTTACTATCATGAGGAATAGGTTTCCAAGTAACTTTCATAAATAATGCTGCATATGTACTATATCTACCTATAATATCAAATGTAGGCCAAGTCAATGTATATAATACTTTCTTCATAAAAGGAATCTTTTTAATATTCTTTCTTTCAATAATAAATACATAAATAGCCACCCACATGTTTTGAATATACATACCAAGCCTATATAAAAGTCTAAACCATATAGAAATAATCATACCAACAAATAAAGCATTAATTCCAGGATTAATAACTACTTTAATTTCAAATAAACTTCTAAGTAATTTTGCTAAATATGTACTACCACTAAATAAATTATTAATATCAACACCATTGCTATAGCAATAACAACCATACATAATAACTATTACAATTAACCATCTAGCTAAATTAAATACTGAAAAAGGAGTAAGTTGAATCAAAGTATCAAAAGAAGCAAATCTATGCCTAATTGATTCAAGTACAGATAACATTATATCCTTAAATGTTTTCTTCTTTTCTATTTTTTCATTTTCTCTCCATTTAGTCTTTAAAAATAATTTTCCAAAGAAAATATTAATAAATAAATAAGGCCCGGATTCAACAAAAGCTAGTAAATGACCCTTAGCCCATCTAGTCCTTTGTCTTAAAGCAACTTTTAAACTAATAGGTTGTTCATCATAAAACATTGCTTCATCTTGATAAGAAATTCTATAACCTTGAGCAACAGCATCCGCAGTAAGTGCTCTATCCTCAGTAAGAGATGTATAATGCCAACCATTTTTAACTATTTCATTAGTAAATAAAAAACCAGTACCTTGTATATTCGTTGCAAGTCTAAGAACAGATCTTGCCCTATGATTACATCTAATAGATCTAATCCAATGAATAGCATAAGTTGATGCAATCCAATTTTCATCAAAGTTTTTAGTATTACGATAAGAAGTAATAATTTTTTCGCCCGAATCAAAAGCATCATTCATTTTAGAAATATAATTTTTATTAAGAAGATTATCAGCATCAAAAATAAAATAACCCTCAAAACTCATTCTACCATAATCTTCTTCAATTTTTTCTAAAAGATATTGTAAAGCAAATCCCTTAGTTCTGTGTTCATTATCAAATCTTTCGTAGCAGACTGCTCCATGTTTTCTAGCAATTTCAGCAGTATTATCGGTACAATTATCTGCAACTACAAAAGTAGTTATAAGATGACTAGGATAATCTTGTTTATTAATACTGTCAAGTAAATTACCAATAACATTTTTTTCGTTTCTCGCAGCAATCAAAATAGCATATTTATGATTGTTTTTAGCAGGTTTAAATTTTCTAGTAAAAAATAAGCCAATAATCCAATATAAAGTTTTATAAGCCATCAATATAGTTAAAACACTTCCAATAATATTATATATTTTTTTCCATTCTAAATAATGATTACCTATGTCATTAATAATATTTAAAAAATACATTATAAAACAACCTCACTTCAAAATACAAAAATATTGTATCACATAACAAAAAATTATACAATAACTATTAAAATAATAAATTCTATTAATCATAACACATATATAAAAAATTACTATTAATTTTTGCACATTTAACTAAAATATGATATTATATAAGCGGTGATAATTATATGAAGATAATAGGTATAATTGCAGAATATAATCCATTTCATTTAGGACATTTATATCAAATAAAAAAAGTAAAAGAAAAATATCCAGATAGTATTGTAATCGTGGTAATTTCATCATCATTTACTCAAAGAGGAGATATATCACTATTAAATAAATGGGATAAAACAAAAATAGCCTTAGATAATGGTATTGATTTAGTAATAGAACTTCCATTTGTATATGCTACTCAGTCTTCCGATATATTTGCTAAAGGAGCCATAGAAATATTAAATAATTTAAAAATAGATACCATTATATTTGGAACCGAAAGAGATAATATTAAAGACTTAGAATTACTCGCAGATATTCAAATAAATAATAAAGAATATCAAAAAAAAGTAAAGGAATATTTAAATAAAGGATCAAACTATGCCACTGCCACTAATAAAGCACTTGAAGATATAACAAATATAAAAGTAGATACTCCAAATGATTTATTAGCACTATCATATATAAAACAAATAAAAGAACATAAATACAATATAAAATACCTTAATATAAAAAGAATAACATCATATCATGGAGAAGAAATAGTAGATAATATTACATCAGCATCTAATATAAGAAAATTATATCTAAATAATAAAAATATTAATAACTTAATACCATTTAATAAGAATTATTTATATAAAGTAAGTATGGATAATTATCTGCAAATATTAAAATACAAAATATTATCTGAAGACAGCAAAATAAATAAATACCAAACAGTAGATGAAGGAATTGAATCAAGAATAATAAAAAGTATAGATATATCAAATAATTATGAAGAATTAATTAAAAATATTAAAACAAAAAGATATACCTATAATAAAATATCAAGAATGCTTCTTCATATATTAACTAGTTTTACCAAAGAAGAAGCATCTAATATAACAATAGATTATATAAGAGTATTAGGATTTACTTCAAAAGGAAAGGAATATTTAAATAAAATAAAAAAAGATATCAAAGTACCATTAATAACAGGTTATAAAAAAAATATATCTAAAATATTAGATATAGAACTTAGAATAACAAAAATATATTCATTAGTTACAGATTCTTCTCTTATTAAAAGAGAATATCAAATAAAACCAATAATTAAAGAAAATAATGACTAAATATATCTTTAGTTTTACCACTAAATAGAGATTCAATAATCTCTTTTTTTTCATTACTATTTTTACTAATAAGTAAACTAGATAATAAACATAAGCTGTTTTTACTACCTATTTTATATTTATCATATTCATTATTAACATTAATATAAATAGAATTATCATCACTTTTAATATTATTTAAAGTAAATATATAAGCTTTAAATCTATTACTATTTTTATTATCATAAATATTAAGAATAATATTTCCAGATATTATCTTATACTGAATATAAACATATTCTTCTTTTTTTAAATCAAAATCATAACCAAATACATTATTGACAAAATCATTAAGTAAATCATTATTAGTAATATCAATTAAAGATAATCTAAACATCTCATCATTCATAATCTTCACCAACTTCAAATTATCATAATCAATATAATAAAGTCAATAAAAAAATAAAAATGTAACCAAATAGGTTACAAAATATATGTAAAACAATTGTAAATATATTATTTCTGACATTTAGGACAGTAATAAGTACCTCTTCCTCCTATCCTAATTTTTTCTATTTTATTATTACAATCAGGACAAGTGCCTTTATCTTTACCATGCACTAAAAGTTCATTTTGAAATAATCCATGTACACCATCTACAGAACTATAAGTTCTAATAGTAGAACCTCCCATTTTAATAGCATTTTCTAATACTTCTCTTGTATATTTAATAATTTTTTCGCATTCTTCTTTATTAAGTAAATTACATTTTTTTAAAGGATTGATTTTACTTAAAAATAATATTTCATCAGCATAAATATTACCAATACCTACAATAATACTCTGATCTAGAAGTACAGTCTTAATAGGAAGTCTTTTATTCTTATACTTATTAATTAAATACTCACTATTTAGATTATCATCCCAAGGTTCCAAGCCTAAGTCTTTTAAAGGACCAATCTTATCAATATCTTCTTTTTTTATAAGATACATTTTACCAAACTTTCTTGTATCCATATACCTTAATTCTTCATCATTACCTAAATCAAAAATAACATGTTCATGTTTATTAATTTCATCATCATGATTTTTAAAGAAGTATTTTCCTTCCATCCTAAGATGTGATAAAAGATAATAATCATCTAGATCAAATAATAAAAATTTACCTCTTCTTTTAATATCAATTATAATTTTATCATTAATATCCTTAATAAATTCTTCTTTACTAGGATAAGCAATAATATTATCCCATAAAATATTAACATTTTTAATTTTTCTGCCAACTAATCTACATTTAAGCGATTCCTTAACTGTTTCAACTTCGGGTAATTCCGGCATATACATCACCTCACTATCAAATTATTTTCCAAATTATTCTCTAAATTATTTCCCGGGAAATAATTTTACTATCTATTTTGCTTCATACCAATTATTTCCCACTTCAATATCTACATCTAATGGTACTTTTAAATTAAATACTTTTGTCATAGTATTATAAACAATATCTTTAACTTTATCTAACTCATCTTTATAAACATTAAATATAAGTTCATCATGTACTTGAAGTAGCATCTTACTTTTAATATTTTCTTTTTCAAATATATTATCAATCTCTACCATAGCTTTTTTCAAAATATCAGAAGCAGATCCTTGAATAGGAGTATTAAGAGCCATTCTCTCCCCCATACTTCTAACCATATAATTAGAACTTTTTAATTCCTCAATAACTCTCTTTCTATTCATTATCGTCTTAACATAACCATTCTTTTTAGCTTCCTCTATTTCACTATTCATATAATCTTTAACACCAGGATATGTTTCAAAATATTTATTAATAAAATCTTTAGCCTCTTTAACAGAAATACCTAAATCTTCAGATAAACCATAACTACTAATTCCATATAAAATACCAAAATTAACAGCCTTAGCCTGTCTTCTCATATTTTTTGTAACACCTTCATCAGGAACATTAAATATATCCATAGCAGTTTTAGTATGAATATCTATTCCATCATTAAAGGCATTAATTAACTCACTTACACCAGATAAATGAGCAAATACCCTAAGTTCAATTTGAGAATAATCTGAAGACATAATAATACTATTTTCTTCTGGTAGAAATGCTTTTCTAATAAGTCTACCATATTCACTTCTCATAGGAATATTCTGTAAGTTAGGTTCTATTGAAGATAATCTTCCTGTTCTAGTAAGAGTTTGAGTATAAATAGTATGTATTTTCTCGTCTTCCCTTATAGTATTAATAATTCCATCTATATAAGTAGAATATAATTTAGCGAGAGCTCTATATTCTAAAATTTTATTAACTATAGGAAAATCAACTAATTTTTTTAATACATCAACATCAGTAACATAACCAGTTTTATTCTTTTTAGCTCCAGGTAATTTTAATTTATCAAATAATATTTCACCTAACTGTTTAGGAGAATTAATATTGAATTCCTCACCAGCATAATTATAAATATCTTTGGTAATTAATTCAAGTTTAATTTTAATTTCTTCTCCCATATCATTTAAAATATTTTTATCAACCCTAATACCTTCAATTTCCATTTTAGCAAGAACTTTTGCTAGAGGCATTTCAATATTTTCAAATAAATAAATAGTATCTTCTTTCTTCATTTCTTCATATAATTTATCTTTAGTACTATATATAAACTTAGCTTTTAGAATAGCTCTTTTATTAGCTTCTTCTACAGTAATAACTTCTTTCTTATCATAACTAGGAATATTATAATTCATATTATTAGCTAAATAGCAAATATCATCTTTAGTTTCATAATTAAGTAAATATGCACTAATCATAGTATCAAAACTAATGTTAGGTACTTTAATACTATATTTATTAAAAACTACAATCAATTTCTTATAATCATAAGTAAATAAATTATATTTAGTATTTAAAATATCAGTATTACTTTTAAATATATCATAAGGAATATAACAAGAGTATTTTTTATTATATAAAGAAATACCAAGAATTTGAGCATCGTGATAATTACCTAATGTAGTATCTAAGTATATAGCAGTATCTTCATCTATTACAACATCATTAATATTACTAATAACCTTAAACTCTTCTTTTACAAATTTTTCTTTTACTTCTTTCTCTGTATTATCCATCTTTCTAAGTAGAGAATAAAAACCTAAATTATTATAAATATCAATAAGTTCATTAGTATTTTCTTTTTTATATATTAAATCATCAAAAGTAACATCAAGTGGAACTTCTCTATAAATAGTAACTAAATCTCTACTATAATAAGCATCTTCTTTTCCTTCAATTAGTTTAGTTTGCATAGCACCTTTAATATTACCTATATTATCATATAAATTATCAATAGTATTATATTCACTAATTAATTTAATAGCTCCTTTTTCACCAATACCCTTAACACCAGGTATATTATCTGATGAGTCACCCATTAGAGCTTTTAAATCAATCATATTAATAGGATTAAAGCCATAAGTTTCTTTAAATGTCTTCTTATCCATTATAATATAATCTTTAGATTTAAGAAGTTTAACTACAGTTTCATCACTAATTAATTGTAATAAATCTTTATCACTACTTACAATTAAAGCTTCATATTCTGGATCTTTTTCACACCACAAAGAAACAGTACCAATAATATCATCAGCTTCGTATCCAGCACACTCTAAATATTTAATTCCCATAGCAGTAAGTATTTTTTTAGCTACTGGAAATTGTAATTTTAAGTCTTCAGGAGTCTCTTTTCTTCCATCTTTATACCTTTCATATTTTTCATGTCTAAAAGTTTTACCAATATCAAAAGCAACCATCATATATTCTGGTTTTTCTTCCGATATAATTTTATTAATCATATTAACAAATCCATATAATCCATTAGTGGGAAATCCTTCTTTATTTCTCATTATATTTCCAGTATAAGCAGTAGCATAATAACTTCTAAATAATAAATTATTACCATCTACTAGAACAATCTTTTTCATAATATCACCAAGTCTTTCTATATATTAATTATACTAAAAAAAAGACTTAAAATAAAGTCTTTCTATGTTATTTTTTGTTAGTTCGAGCCTATAGTCTCTCACTATCATTAAAGCCTAAGGTCTTTAATGAGTAATATGAAGCCTATAAAATAGTCTTCATATTAAAGTTTATACATTAAAAATTATTTATATCAATAAAAGAATTATATTTTACATAAAAAAATTATTTCCCAGGAAATATTTTGGGAAATAATTTTTAAAATAAACTAAGTTGACTAGTTTCTGGCATTCCTTCAAAAATACCCATAGTTCTCATCTTATCTATTAAAGTTTGTGATACCTTACATCTAGTTTGAAAATCTTCAATACTAATAAAAGGTGCTCTAATAGCTTCTTTTTCAATATTATTAGCTACAACATCCCCAAGTCCATCAATAGCTCTAAATGGAGGAATAATAGTATTATCATCTTGAACAGTAAATATAGAACCTTTACTCTTGTATAAATCATATTTAGCAATTTTAATTCCTCTAGCAGACATTTCAAGAGCAACTTTTAAACATTCAGAAATACCATTTTCTTTATTAGAAGCTTCATATCCCTTATTTTCAATTTCTATAAGTGCACTCTTAATACTATCATATCCATTAATCATAGCATCAATATTAAAGTCAGTAGCTTTAGTAGTATACCAACTTGCATAAAAATATACAGGCATATGAACTTTATACCAAGCAATTCTAAAAGCACTAATAACATAAGCAGCAGCATGAGCTTTAGGAAACATATATTTAATTTTAAAACAACTATCAATAAACCAAGGTTCAATACCAGCTTTCTCCATGGTTTCTTTATGTTTAGCCCAAGTATCAGGATCTTTGCTTGCTTTACCTTTACGAACAAATTCCATTATTTTAAAAGCTTTAATAGGTTCAACACCATGATACATTAAATATACCATAATATCATCACGACATCCAATAACATCTTTAAAAGGAACAACATTATTAATAATCAAATCTCTTGCATTACCAAGCCAAACATCAGTACCATGAGATAATCCAGATATTTTAACAAGTTCTGCAAAAGTAGTAGGTTTAGTTTCTGCTACCATACTAATAGTAAAAGGAGTTCCAAACTCTGGAATACCCAAAGTACCAGTTTCACACATAATTTGTTCATTAGTAACACCTAAAACCTTAGTAGAAGTAAAAATACTCATTGTATCTTTATCATCCAAAGGAACTTTTAAAATATCTGTACCAGATAATTCCTGAATAAGTCTAAGTTGTGTAGGATCAGAATGACCCAAAATATCAAGTTTAAGTAAATCTTGATCAATAGCATGATAATCAAAATGTGTAGTTCTCCAAGCACTATTAGGGTCATCCGCAGGAAATTGAAAAGGAGTAAAATCAGAAACATCCATATAATCAGGAACAACAACAATACCACCAGGATGCTGTCCTGTAGTTCTTTTAACCCCAGTGCATCCCATAGCAAGTCTCTCAATTTCGCAATTTCTCTTATTAATAATTCCCTTATCTTCAAAATAACCTTTTACAAATCCAAAAGCAGTTTTTTCAGCAACAGTACCTATAGTTCCAGCTCTATATACATTATCAACACCAAATAATACTTTAGTATATTCATGAGCAGATGCTTGGTTTAAATCTGAAAAATTAAGATCTATATCAGGAACTTTATCAGCATTAAAACCTAAGAAAGTAGCAAACGGCATATCCTGACCATCTTTATACATATATTCACCACAATTAGGACAAAGCTTATCAGGTAAATCAAATCCACTAGAGTAAGAAGCACCAAGTTCATTACCATCATCATCTTTAAAAATACTAGTTTTACACTTTAAACATCTGTAGTGAGCAGGAAGCGGATTAACTTCAGTAATACCCATCATTGTAGCAACAAAACTACTACCAACACTTCCTCTAGATCCAACTAAGAAACCTTCATCGTTAGAGTGTTTAACAAGTCTTTGAGCAATTAAGTATATTGGATCAAATCCACCACCAATAACTCCACCAAGACTTTTCTTAATTTTCTTTTGTAATGATTCATCATTAAGTTCACCATCATCATCACACCAATTTTTTCTAACATATTCACTAACCAAATCTTTAACAGCATCAAATCCATTTATTAAAGTATTATGTATATTTTCAAATAATTTAGTTTCAAGTTCATTATCATCAATATTAGGATTTTCATCAATTAATTTTTCTTTCCAGCATTTGTAGACTATGTCACCATATAATTCTTTAGAAATTCTTTCTTCTATATTATGAGGTAAATCATCACCATACCAATCCTTAGCTCTATCAAAAACCAAATCAGTAACAACTCTAGGACAATCTAAATAAGATTTTCCATCATCACTTTTTACTCTAGGAGAAAAAGGAATACCACCAGTATCAATAATAACTTCAATTTCTTCTACCATATCAAGAACTTTATTAGTATTAGTAACAACAATTTCATAAGCAACTTCTTTACCAAGAAAATCAAAATCATTAAGCATTTCCTCAGTAGTTCTAAAGTGCTGAGAAGGAATATTTTTAATACTATTTTTAGCAAGAGGATGTCTACCCCCACCAGGGACTTTTTGGTTAACAATAATTTCTCTATATATTTTATCTTCTCTAGTAAAATGATGAACATCCCCAGTAGCCACAATTATTTTACCAGCTTCTTTAGTAGCATTAACAATTTTCTTAATATGATCTTTAACTTCATTAATATCTTTAAAATCACTAGTTTGAATTAAATGATCATAAACTTCAGGAGGTTGAACTTCAACATAATCATAAAAATTAATAATATTAGTAAGTTCCTCTCCTTCCTTACTCCTACCCTGAATAAAAACTTCACTTTCGTAGCAGCCACTACCAATAATAAGACCATCTCTTAATTCATTTAATTTACTTCTAAGAATTCTAGGTGTTTTATATAAATAAGTAGTATTAGCTAGAGAAATAATTTTAAATAAGTTTTTAAGTCCCTTTTTATTAATTGCAATAGCATTAAAATGATAAGTAGTACCAAACTTATATATTTCATCTTTTGGAATAAGTTTATCTAAATCATTAATTTTATTAAAATTCTGAGCAAATAATTTACTTAACATTTTATAAAATACATAAGCAGTCCCTTCAGCATCATAATCAGCTCTATGATGTGCATCTTCATCCCAAGGAACATTATATCTTTTAACTAAAGCTGATAAACTATGTCTTGAATATCCAGTATCAATAGCCCTAGATAACTCTAAAGTATCAATAACAGTATTAGTAAACTCCCCTAAATTATATTTTTTCATAGCCATTTCAATGAAAGAAATATCAAACTTAGCATTATGAGCTACCATAGGCAAATCTCCAGTCCATTCTAAGAACTTTTTTGTAACTGTCTCTTCATCATCTTTACCTTTAACCATATCATCAGTAATACAAGTAAGTTCAGTAATTTTATCAGGAATATGTCTTTTAGGATCAATAAGTTCATCAAACCTATCAATAATTACACCATCTTTAATTTTGACAGCACCAATTTCAATCATTTGATCAGTACCACCAGCATTAAATCCAGTCGTTTCAGTATCAAATACAACATAAGTTGAATTTTTTAAATCTCTATCATCACTTCTAACAACAATATTAACAGTATCATCAACTACAGTAAGTTCAGTACCATACAAACCCTTAAAATGTTTACTAGGATCTTCAATCTTCTTATTATAATCAGAAATAATTCCATATGCAATAGGAAAAGCTTGACAACCATTATGGTCAGTAATGGCTACTCCTCTATATCCCATGTCGATACACTTACTTACAAGTTCACATGTATGTTTACCTAAATCTACTTTAGTAATACCATCCATTTGACTCATCATAGTATGAGCATGAAGTTCTACTCTTTTGACTTCAGCATTATCAGTAATTTTTTCAGTCTTTGGACTTTCTATTTTTTGAGTATCTTTATACCTTGTAGTAAAGGTAAGCTCATTAGAATATTTATCCATTTGCAATTTACCATAAAAAATATACCAAGAACCAACTTTAAGTAAATCTTTAATTTTAGCATATTCATCATTATCTTTAGTAAACATTTTAACATAAATACTATCAGTATTATCAGTAACTTTAAGAGTAATAATTTTATAACCACTTTTAGATTCAAAACTATCCATTCCAAAAATCATACCATTAATAGTAATATTTTCAACTTCATATAATAAATCTTTAATTGGAGTAATACTAGTATCTCTTTTAGGTCTAAAGTATTTTTTTTCTTCCACTTTAACTTCAGGAACGATATCTTTTTTAGGAGCCATTCCGCTACTAGATATATTAACAATTTTATCTTGCTCAATTTGATTTAATATTGAATTTTCAATATCACTACACAAATTAAAAACTAGATTTCCATTAAAACCATATCGATTAAGCATAGTATTTAAATATTCTTTTTTCTCAGTCATATATGTAAGTTCAGCCTTATTATAAACATCAAATAAATATTTATCATTATCTACTTTAATTTTTCTATCAATAAAAATTTTATATTTAACACTTTCATTAGATAAAATATCAATAAGTTTATCAAAATAATCATCTAAATAAATATTACTAGTATCACTAGTCTTAATAACAATGCTAATGTCTTTAATATTTTTAAAAGCATTCATAATTTTATTACATAATTCATCATATATATATACAGGTAAAATTTTATCATTATTAATAATAAACTCCCATAGATTGTTTTTATCATATACAACTATTTTATCAATACTTGCATTTTCAAAATAATCTTTACTCATACCAATTTGAGTAAGCAATCTTTCCATTTTATCCTGCATAATACCACCTAAACTTCCTAAATAATATTGTACCAAAAATATGATAAACTTTAAACACCTTTACATCATTTTTACAAAACTTTCTTACTTTTTAGTTCGAGCCTAATGTCTCTCACTATATGAAAAGCCAAAAGTCTTTTCATAGTAATTTAGAGCCTAATTATAGTCTCTAAATTATATTTTCCACAGTATTTGTTGATAAACAAAAAATCACTCTCAAAACTAAGAGTGATTTTCTTTTTCTAAATATTCTTTTATACCATTCGCAGATAATGTAGCACATTTAATTCTAGAAGGTTGTTTACTAGTATCATCAAAAACAAGAAGATCTTCTAGTAAATCCTTATCATATTCTTCTTCGTTAATCATTTTTAAATAATTATTAATAATATTAATTCCTTCTTTACAAGTTTTACCAATAAGCATATTAATTAAAATATTTGTAGAAGATATACTGATAACACAAGCCTCACCTTCAAAAGAAGCATCTATAATAATATTATTTCTAATTTTCAAATAAATATCTAAATTATCAATACAACTAACATTTCTTGTATTAATTTTAACATAACTATCATCACTAGTATGTTTCATATTAGAATTTTGATAATTATCTAAAATAATACTTCTTTTAATATCTTTATCCATTACAGTATTTCCTTCCATATATTTTCACTATTTTTAAGTACATTTATAAGTAAATCAATTTCTTCCTTAGTATTATAAAAAGAAAGACTAATTCTAACAGTATTACTAACATTAAACACATTATCTAATATTTTAGCACAATGATTACCTGCTCTTACACAAATATTATATTTATCTAAATATATCGCAGTATCCTGAGCAAAAACACCTTTAATATTAAAAGCAACAATATTAGTATCATTATTTTTATTATATATATCAATAAAATCAAGTTTAGAAAGTTCACTAACTAAATATTTTCTAAGATCTTTTTCATATTTATTAATATTATTCATACCAATATTTTCTAAATAATCAATTGCTGCCCCAAGTCCTAAAACACCTTCAATATTCGGAGTACCACCCTCTAATCTAGTAGGAATTTCTCTAAGTTCAACATAACCATCCTTAGTAAACATAGCATTCATTCCACCACCATAGTTCAAAGGAATAATTTTATCAAGTAAGTCAAATTTAGCATATAATACCCCAATACCAGTAGGTCCATACATCTTATGTCCAGAAAAAGCCATAAAATCAATGTCATCTTCTTGAACATCAATTCTAGTATGTGGAGCACCCTGAGCAGCATCAACAACAACTAAAATATTATTTTCATGTGCTATTTTACTAATATCTTTTATAGGCCTTTCATCTCCAATAACATTAGTAACATAAGCAAGAGAAACTACTTTTGTTTTATCAGTAATACTATTTTTAAAGTTTTCTATAGTAATCTCATTATTATTATCAAGAGGAATATATTTAACTTTAATGCCAATTTCTTTTTGTAAAATAAACCATGGAATAATATTAGAAGCATGTTCACTAAGAGTAATTAATACTTCATCATCTTTTTTTAAATAATTCTTAAAAAATCCTGAAACAATTATATTCATAGAATTAGTAGTTCCACTAGTAAAAACAATCTCAGAGTTCTCTTTGGCATTAATAAAATTTTTAATTTTTTCTCTTGTACCTTCATATAAACTATCAACAATAGCACTAGTTTTGTAATCTCCTCTGTGAGCATTTGAAGTATATTCACTATAATATTTGCAAATAGCATCTTTAACACACTTAGGTTTTAAAGTAGTAGCACCATTATCAAAATAAATAATGTTGTTAGAAAGCATTTCAAAATCATCTCTATACATTTATTTATTCACCTCCTATCGTATCTAAAATATCAAGTATTTTTTTTCTAATATCCATATCAGGATTAATATTTGAAAGAATCATTCCTTTAATAATTAACTTAACAGCATCTTTATATGATATTCCTCTACTCATTAAGTAAAACAAATCTTCTTCACTAATATTTCCAATAGTAGAAGCATGAATAGCGGTAGTATCCTCTTCTCCAATAAACATATTAGGATTAATTCTATTATCAGAATTACCTAAAGTAACAATTTTAGTACTCTGATTTAAATAACAATCTTTTATTCCATTATTCACATAACTATTAATATCAAAATAATTAGTACTATTACTTCTAGATATAATTCTATTACATATATCACTACTAGTAGATTTATCTAAATGATATATATTAATTTTATAAAAATTATCATTATTATTAATACTAGAAAAATTATATTTAATATTAGCACCCTTTTTATTAAGATTAATATTAATATTTTCATTACACATATCATTATAATAAAACTTACTTAATATTAAAGAAGAATTACTACCTAAGTTGTATTTTATATTAAATGAAATATCTTTATTATTAGAATATTCAAACAAATGAATACATTTATTATCACAAATATTTATAACTAATTTAACATTATTACTATTAACATAATCAATATAATAATTACCACTATTACTAAAAGTAATATTATTATCACAAATAATCACATTATCATCAATAAAAGGAATAATATTATTATTAACTATTCTTATTTTATTCATTAGTATCCTCTTTTGTCATAATATTTTCATTATTTAAATATTCATTATATCCATTTTTTTCAATTTCATTAGCTAAAGAATAATTTCCAGTTTTAAGTATCCTTCCATTATTCATAACATGAACAAAATCAGGTTTTAAATATTCTAAAATTTTAGGATGATGTGTGATAATTAAAATAGATGTTTTTTTATTTTCTTCTTTATATTTCTTAATATTTTCTCCAACAATTCTTAAACTATCAACATCAAGTCCAGAATCTAATTCATCTAAAATAATAAACTTAGGAGATAATAATTTAATTTGAAGTACTTCATTTTTCTTTTTTTCACCACCTGAAAATCCAACATTAAGACTTCTATGAATTAAATCTTTATTCATAGAAAGTTCATTAGCTCCTTTTTCACATTTTAAAATAAAATCGTATAAACCAATTCTTTTATTATTTATACTACTAATAGCGGTTCTAAGAAAATCTTGATTACTAACTCCTTCAATTTCCATAGGATATTGCATTGCCAAAAAAATACCTTTTTTAGCCCTTTCATCAGTAGATAAAGCACTTAAATTATCTCCATTAAAAATAATATCTCCATTATTAATTTTATAGTTAGAGTCTCCCATAATTACTCTTGATAATGTGGATTTTCCAACCCCATTAGGACCCATAATAGCATGAATTTCACCATCATTAATAATTAAGTTAAAATCTTTTAAAATAGTTTTTCCATCAGTGGAAACTTCCAAGTTATTTATTTTAAGCATAATATCACTCTTTCACTTATAATTATATCACTTTTCATAATAATTTAAAATAGAAAAAGGTATAAATACATATATATCTATACCCTAAATCTCTTTAACAAAATTAATTAGCTCTCTAGATCTTTTTGGATGTTTTAATTTTCTCAAAGCTTTTCTTTCAATTTGTCTAATTCTTTCCCTTGTTACACCAAACATTTTACCAACTTCTTCAAGAGTCATAATTTTATTATCATCAAAACCAAATCTAGCCTTTATAACCTTAATTTCTCTTTCTGTAAGACAATCATTAAAAGCCCATTCTAAAGTTCTTCTTAAATCTTCATTAAAAGCATTATCTTCCACAGAAAAATCTTTGTCCTCAACAAATTCCATAAGAGTAGTATCTTCCTCTTCTCCAACTGGAGTTTCTAAAGAAACAGGAGATAATAAATTACCAATAATTTCTTCAATATCATTAACTTTTTCAATCGAAATTTTCATTTTTTCTGCTATTTCTTCTTTAGTTAAACTATCATAACCATTATTATGATAATATGCTACAAGTCTTAAATATTTATTAATAAGATCATTCATATGAACTGGAATTCTAATAAATCTACTTTTATCAGCAATAGATCTAGTTATATTTTGTCTAATCCACCAAGTAGCATATGTAGAAAATTTATATTTTTTATGAACATCAAACTTGTTAATTGCTTTAATTAATCCTATATTACCATCATTAGTAAGATCACCAATATCAAGAGAAACAATATGAAATTTTTTAGCAATAGAAATAACCAAACGAAGATTTCTTTCACATATCATATTCTTTATTGAATTATACTTATTAAAGTAATCAAATTGTTTATTTAAATATGAAGAATTATAAAAATCTTCTCCAAGATCTAAACCAATTTTTTCCTTAATAATCTCTTTATTTGGAATAATAATATTAATTTTTTCCTTACCATTAATAGTATCCCATAAAGAAATAAAATTATTAATAATAACTTTATCATCATTACATAAATATTTTCCCATTCTTTTTAGATTTTTATAGTCAGAATAGCTTTTAATAGAGTTAATAAGTTTGGAAATATCATTTAAAATAAAATTATTATTTTCTTCACAAAAAGTAGCAATTTCAATTTTATCAAAATTATCATTAAGAGAAATAAATGCTTCTTTTTCTTCTTCATTAGAAAGAAGAGGTAACTGACCAAGTTCATTAAGATATAATTTATATGAATTTACTGAAGAATTTCCATTAATAAAATCACTATTATCATAATAAGAATTTTTATCAGTATTATCATAAAAAGAATTTTTATCAGTATTATCATAAAAA
>CAMFBT010000008.1 GCA_945948625.1 uncultured Mycoplasmatota bacterium
ATAATTACTAGAAGTCTTAACCATAATATCATTATCTTTAAGATTTATCTTATTATCTAAATATATAATATCCCCTCTATTAGCCATTTTTATTAATAAACCCTTCTCATTATAAATAAAATTAGCAATCATTCCCTTATTACAATTCTTAAACCTAATACCATCTTCTTGATATAAAGAACTATTTAATTTAATCTTTATTTTCTTTGAATTAACTTCTATTACTTTACCAATTTCAAGTCCTTGATGATTTGAAGAAAAAGTATTCATTACTTTATCATTAAATAAATATCCATTAGTAAAATCCCTATTAAATAATATTTTTAAATTATTTTCTTCATCACTACTAACAACACTTTCTTTTTTATTATAATAATTATCAATAAGTTTTCTATATAACCTAGTAACATAACCAACATAACTAGGAGATTTCATTCTACCCTCTATCTTAAAACTAACAATATCAGATTCCATTAATTTATCAAAATTATGAATAGTATTAAGTTCTTTAGTACTAAGTAAATATTTATTAATAGTATCAACATATTCACCATTCTTAATTAATTTATAAGGAAGTCGACAAGGTTGAGTACATTCTCCACGATTACCACTTCTCCCACCATTCATACTACTAAAAAGACAACAACCTGAATATGAATTACATAAAGCACCATGAATAAATACTTCTTTTTCGATATCTACATTAATTTTTTCTATATCTTCTAGTGACATTTCTCTATCAAGAACTATTCTAGTAACACCCAAATCTTTAAGTAACTTAATACCTTCATTATTATGATTATGACACTGAGTAGAAGCATGTATTTCCATATTAGGAAACTTTTTTCTCACTAAAGATATCATTCCAATATCTTGCATAATAAGTGCATCTACACCTATTCTATATAATAATTCAATATATTTAACAAAATCATTAACTTCATTATTATAAATAATTGTATTAACAGTAACATATAGCTTTACTCCATATAAATGAGCATATCTTACCGCCTCTTTAAGTTCCTCATCACTAAAATTATCAGCATATGCTCTAGCACCAAAAGATTTTCCTCCTAAATATACAGCATCAGCTCCATTATTAATCGCAGCTTTTAAAGATTCCATATTACCAGCAGGACTAAGTAACTCTTTCATACAACCACTTCCTCTTTGCAAAAATAGTATATCACAATTTAAAACAAAATAAAAGAATGCACTGCCTGACAAACAGTACATTCCAAGTTTCCATGAATAACTACTCTAAATTAAATGTCAGCTAATTCTAAAATAGTCTCTTATCACTTTGAGTTTTCTTCTCTCTTACATATATGTATATCTAATAGCGGATAAGAATTAGAGCCTCTACCCTAACACCCATAACTATGGTCACCATGTTTCCAAATATTTCAACTACTCGGGCAAACACAAAATCAATAAGTGCTCGCAGTGCCATATCATCATTTTATGATACCATATTTCCAAATAAAACTTCTACTCGGGGAACACTTAAAAATAGCATTCACAGTATCATTTCCCATCATATTAGTCACAACATTTCCAAATAAAACTTCTACTCGGGTAAATCTTAAAAACATTATGTCGTTAATAAGTATTTACAGTGCTAATATCTTATTTATCTTTATTTCCTATTAGACAATTTAATTGTAAACTATTTTTAATTAGTTGTCAAGTACTTTTTTCGACTTTATTCACATTTAAAACAAAAGAAACATAATTATCTTGTTTCTCTATTTTCAATATTATCAACTATCTCTCTAATCTTTCTAAATCTATGATTAAGACCAGACTTAGTAATATTCATTCCTGTTTCTAAAGAAATAATTTCTGCTAATTCTTTTAAAGAACTCTCCTTATATTTCATTCGATATTCAATAACTATTTTTAATTTATCATCAAGTAAATCAAACATATCAAGTTCATACAATTTTTCAATATCTTTTATCTGCTTATTTGCAGTAAAAAATACTTTATCCATATTAGCCTGCTCACAATTATTAAGTCTATTAGTCATATTCTTGTGATCCCTATATATTCTAATATCTTCAAAATACATAACAGCAGAAAATGCCTTAATAACTCTTAAAAAATCGCTTATCTTCTCAGCCTCTTTAATATATACAGTATAACTCTTTTCTCTTTTAATAACCTTACTATTAAGTTCATAAGAATTAAGTAAATTACTAATAAAATTAGCATAATCTTTAGTATCTAAAATAAATTCTAAATGATATCTACTAGTTTTTGGATCATTAACAGAACCAGAAACCATAAAGACACCTCTTAAATATGCTCTAAGTTGTTCTTCATCAGATATCAAATATTCTTTTGGAATACTCAAATATTTATTATTATAAGTAATAGATAAATCTTCTAATATTTCATTTATTTTACTTTTAATATTCAAAATATATGTAAACCCCTTACCTAATTTTTTATTTCTAACAGTAATAGATGGAGTAATGCCATATATACCTTTAAATAATTTAAAAACCCTTCTGGCAACAGCATTATTCTCAATAGTAACATTAATATTACTATTAATGTTACCAGCTACTCTTATAATAGCGGATAATTCAGAAATATCTTCTAATTTAGTAGTTTCAAGTTTAGAAATTTCATCTTTAACAATAGAAGTAAAACTCATTCTGTTAACTCCTTAACAATATAATTAAATATAGCAAGAGCAGTTCTATAAGGATTATGTCTAACTTCACCTTTATCATTAATTTCAATTAATTTATCTCCAAGTACTTCTACTCCCATTTCTTCTAAAACATCAAAATCAACTTCAATAGGAGCAGCAATTTCTTCTAAATATCTCTTCTTAGTTTCATCAGGAATAACCTCATCATTAACAAGAACAACATCAATCATATTATCTTGAACATAAGAATTAATCTTTTTAATACAATCAGATACCTTATAATTATCAGTCTCACCATGTTCACTCATAATATTACATACATACATTTTTTTAGCTTTAGATCTAATTAACGAATCAACTACTTCATCAGATAATAAATTAGGAATAATACTAGTATATAAACTACCAATACCAAAAATAATCAAATCTGCCTCATTAATAGCATTAATAACCTCTTTAGTAGGTTTAACCTTTTCTTTATATTCAATAAAATCAATTTCTTTACCAGCCTTAGTAATATTAGATTCCCCTTCAATAATATTACCATCCTTAGTATGAGCTACAAGAACAGGATTATCCTCTGTAAAAGGAAGAATAGTCCCTTTAATATTAAAAACTTTTGATAAAGATCTAAGAGACTCAGTCAAATTACCAGTAATATTATATAAAGCAGTTAAAAGCAAATTCCCCATAGGATGATTATTTAATGAACTATCAGTATTAAAACGATACTGAAGTAAATCTTCAATAAGAGGTTCAACTTCAGATAAAGAAACTAAAACATTTCTAAGATCCCCTACAGCAAATATATCAAATTCTTCTCTCAGTTTACCACTAGAAGCACCATCATCTGCAACTGTTACAATAGCAGTAATATCAAGAGGAAATTGTTTTAAACCTCTAAGTAGTACTGAAAGTCCAGTTCCTCCTCCTAAAACAACTATTTTTTTCATTTTCCACCTCTTACCCATTATACTATAAATAATGAAAAAAAGAAAGTTAATATTACTTTCTATTCATAATTATCACTATTTCTCTCTTGAATTAAAGAATTAATAAACAAAATAGCTTTAATAGGAACAATTTTAATAAGCATATAATTAATTTTCATATTATTTGGAATAATTAATAACTTATTCATAAACATTCCATCTATTGCTACCCTACTAGCATATTCACTACTAAGAGAAGGAATATTAAATTTAACATGAGCTACATTATTAAAATTAGTATTAACAGGTCCAGGACAAAAAACAGAAATCTTAACTTTTGAATTATCTCTTTTTAATTCTTCATATATAGATAAAGATAAACTAACAATATAATTCTTTGTAGCATAATAAGTAGCCATATAAGGACCAGGCATAAATCCAGCCATTGATGCAACATTTAATATTCTACCATAATTCCTCTTAACAAAATCTCTTAAAAATAATTTAGTCAAAATATGGTAAGCTTTAACATTAAGATCAATCATATCCATATCTTTATCTAAACTAGTAATACTAAAATTACCCGCATCTCCAAAACCAGCATTATTTATCAATATATCAATATTCTCATCTTTTAATTTTTTATATAATTTAACACATTCCTCTTCATTAATTAAATTATAACTATAAGTATGAACTCTATCATAACCCTTAAATTCATTATCTAATTTACTCTTATCTTTAGCAACCAAATATAAATCATATCCAAAAGAATATAAATATTTAGCCATATCTCTTCCCATACCAGAAGAAGCACCAGTTATCAATACCTTCATAAAATCATCCTTTCAAAAAAAATAATCATTTACTGATTATTTTTCCTCTAATTTATTAATTACTTCTTGAGCTACTGATATAGTCTTTTCTTTTAAATCATCTGCAATACCCTCAAGTACAGGAGTTCCTTTTTCTTTAGCAAGTTCAACTAATTCCATTGATTTTTCTTTTAATTCATTTCCCTTCTTTTTAGCAGCCTTTAAAACAGTTTCTTTATCTAGTTCATCTAATCCCTTTTTAATTTCATCTACTTTTTTAGTAAATTGATCTTTAATTTCAGATACAGTCATATCATCAACACTTTTCATAAACTCATCAATTTTTTTCTTAATATCTCTTCTTAAATCACTACCCTTTTTAGGAGCAAATAATAATGCTAAAGAAGCACCAATTGAAGCACCTAATGCTAATTTTCCCCATCCTTTTTTACTCATTTTTATCATCCTTTCTTTTAAACAATTTATCAATAAATAAACTTATTATATCCACTATTCTATCCGTAAGTGAAGTAAACTTTCCTGTCACTAAAGAAATAACCTCAAATGCCCCATCTAAAGTTTTAACTTTAACAGTAATATTATCAACAATTTTATCAATTTTATTCATAGTAATAATAAGTTTTACAGTTAATACTATTAAAGTTATTAATAAAATAGTACCTAAAATATACAAAACTATTGGTAATATATCATTTACAGTCATTATTTTTCCTCCTCATCATACATAGAATCAATTAAATTAAAAATATCATTTTCAGAATCATCATTATCTTTATTATAATTATTTAATATTGATATAGCATCATCTTCCTCAATAAAGTTTTTTTCAAATTCTTTAGTATCTTCAATTTTTTCTTTAAAACCACTTCTTTTAGGAGTCTCTTCTTTTACTTCAATTTTTTCAGCAACACTATCTTCATTATTATGATTAACAATCTTAATATCGCTTTCACTAGCAGCTAATTCAACCTTATTAGTATTAATTACAACTTCAGGCTTATCTTTTTTTGGCTGTTCATAACTAACACCAAAGTCAAAATAATTCTCTTCAGCAGTAGCAAGTGTTACATCCTCACCCGCAGTATCTTCAGTCATATCAACAAGTAAATTAGTATCATCAATTTTTTTCTTTTTATCAGCATTCTTAGTAATTTTAACTTCCTGATATAACTCACAATTCTCACATAAATTATTTCTAATATCATCAGTCAAACTACCAAAAGCCTTATTTCTAACAGTCTCAAAATCAACCTTTTTAGAATTTCTTTGAATTTCATATGAACTCTCATCTTGAACCTTAACCTCATCTTTAGTATAGTTCTTATCTAATACACCATATACAGGAGAAATAACAGGTGTAGGTTTAAATCTCTTTGGTTTTGGTTCTTCTTTTTTAGAATACAAGGAAGAAACCTTTTTCTCCTCTTCTCTCTTTTGAGACAAAACATTTTGATTACTATATCTAGGAACCTCAAAAGTATCAGGCTCATCCATTTCTATTGGAAAGGAAAAGTTACTACTATTAGAACTTCTAGTCATAGCAATTTCCCTATCACTAATTACTTCACCAAAAGAACCATTCCTAGTTTTTTTCTCTTCTTCTCTTTTTTGTTCTTCTTCAATTTTATTTCTCATAAATGTAGGAAGTTTATGTTTTTCCTTTTCTTCTACTTCAATTTCCTTAGTTTCTATAACTTCTTCTTCATCAGAAAATAAATCTTTAATTTTATCTAAAAATCCCATATAGTCTCTCCTTTTTTAATACTCCGGTAAATCTGGAATAATAGTATCATCTTCACCAACATATTCACTTAAATATTCTGAAAACTTACTTTCAGTATTTTCTGGTTTTTTAATTTTATATTCCTTAAACGAACTAGAATAATGATCATCCAAAAGAATATTTTCTATTAATTTATCATTATACTCAATACTATCTAATATAATCATAGAATAAGTTAAAATATCCGCTATTTCATATTCATTAACATAAGACTCAATTTTTGCATAATTATAAACAATCTTTAAAAAATATTTATTATCTTTTTTCTCAATATTTACATACCCCGTTTTACCATCATAATCAATTTTTTTATAGTAATAACTAGAAATATTATTATCACCATTAAAATTTAAATTGTTTTTATAATAGTAACTAACAATATCAACATATAAATACATATATGTATTATTAACCCTAAACTTTTGATTATAATCATTATCATAAATCTTACTTATACCAAGAGGTAAATAATATTTATAACCCAAAGAAGTAGTATTATAAATATTTATATTATTACTAATAACATCATTTATAATAGTATCATAATTATCATTATCTATTCTAGTACAACCAATACATAAAAGTAATACCATTAATAGTAAAAACTTTTTTTTCATATTATACCTCTTCTACATTATAACAAAAAAAAAACTAAAATGAAATAGTTTTTTTATTTTTTACTAAAATTTTATGAAATATATACTATATTTCCTGAATAACAGTAATAATCATAGGTTTATTACCTGTTTGATTAATTAAATATTTAGAAAGTTCATCTCTAATAGTATTCTTAATTTTATTATATTCAATATACTTCATTCCACAAGTATTAGAAACAATAATATTTTCAGATATTTTTTTAATTTCATTAAGAAGATCATAAGAATCCTTAACATAAACAAAACCTCTAGTTAAAATTTCTGGACCAGCCATAATATCTTTAGTCTGTTTATTTAATGTAACAGAAATAATCATAATACCATTATCAGATAAAATTTCACGATCTTTCAAAACAACTTCTCCAATATCATCACCAGCAGTACCATCAATCAAAATAGAACCACTTGTAACTTTTTCAAAATTATCTAATAATTCACCATTTTTAAAAGTAACAACATCCCCATTTTCTTTAAGAATTATATTTTCCCTAGGAATACCAACCATTTCTGCAATCTCAGCATTCATAACTTGATTTCTATATTCTCCCCTTATAGGAAAATAATACTTAGGATTCATTAAACTAATCATTGTCATCAAATCCTCATTAGAAGCATGATGTGATAAATATTTTTTTGAAGATAAACTAACAACATCAGCCCCTGTTTTAGCAATATCATCAAGTAAATTGTAAAATGTTTTTTCGCTATTATCATAAATAGGAACAGCTAAAAAAACAGTATCATCTTCATTTAATTTAATAAACTTATCATACCCATTAACAATTCTCATAATATTGTAATAAGGTTTTGCTTTTTCACTTGCATTTAAAATAACAACATTTTTATCATTAATATTAGATAAATCCCCAATAATATCTTTAGAAAAACTCAAATAATGATTTTGAATAGCAAAATCAATTATCTTTTTAAGTCTTTTACCCATTATAACAATCTTTCTATTAGTTTTTTCTACTTCAGTAAACAATTCCTGAATACGATATAAATGTGAATCTAATACATTAAAAATAATTCTACCATCACTATTATTAAGTGTTTGTCTAATAAGAGGAGCAATTCTATGTCTAGGAGAAGTAAATCCCTCAATACCAGCATAAATAGATTCAGTAAGAAGACATAAAACATTTTGTTTACCAATATAAGCAAGTTTACCAATATCAGTTTTATAAGTTCCCTTCATAAGTGAATCAATAACATAATCTGCCGCATAGAAAATAACACCATCTTTAGTATATATAGCATACCCAAAATTATCAGGAGTTGAATGTGATAAATTAACTGGAAAAATCTTTACATTTCCAATCTCAATTGGAATATATGCTTTAATTTCTTTCAAGTTTTTATAACTAATATTATAAGTTTCAAATTCTCTTTTAACAGCCTCTAATGTATATTTAGAACCATATATCATAGGATTATCCAAATCATCTACAATATCAGATAAAGCTCCTATATTCTCATCATGACCATGTGTTAAAAATATTCCCTTAATTCTCTTTTTATTTTCTTTCAAATAAGTAATATTAGGTATAATATAATCAATTCCTAATGTTAATTCATCAGCATACTTAAGCCCCGCTTCAAAAACAAATATATTTTTATCAACTTCAATAACAAACATATTTTTTCCATTTTCATCTAGTCCACCTAGTGAAAACATTCTAATTTTACTCAAAATAACTCTCCTTTCTTAAAAAGTAAAAGACTTAAGTAATTATATCAAAAAAAGTAAAAAAAGTAAAGACCACCATTAAAAATAGATATATGTCCAATATATCTATTTTTTCTCAATACATTTATTAGTTATAGTAATAAATATAATTAAATATACTATAGCCAGTAAAAATCCTCCCAATACATCACTAGCATAATGTACACCTAAATATATTCTACTTAAACCTATAGCTACAATTACTAAGGATAAAAATATAATTAACGAAATCTTTATCTTCTTATTATTAACGTATTTATAAATCAAATAAATCAAATACCCATAAAAAGCCATACTAGTAGAAGAATGTCCTGAAGGAAAACTATATCCAGATTCCAAAATCAAATTATTTACATTAGGTCTAGGCCTTAAAAATATAATTTTTAAAAGATTATTCAAAATAGTTATAACTATTAAATTAATAACTATTGAAACAGCTATTCTTTTATTTTTAATAGCTATAAATAAAACTATTGTAAGTATAATTACTACTAAAGCAGAACCTAAACTAGTTAAAATTTTAACAATATTAGTCATTCTTTCACTCATAAAATTATCACAAATAAAATCATATACACTCTTATCAATATAAATACTTTTATCCATAACTATCTTATAAGCAAAAATAGAAAAAAGAATTAAAAATATAACCATAATAACCCATTTAATATATTTTTTCATAACAAATCTCTCCACATCTTTATATTAATTTAACTTTCTATTTAAAACACATACACATTTAATATATATTGTATTATGAATAGTTAATATATTAATTATATTTAAACATTTTTCCATCTTTTTAAAGTAGGAAATAATTTAGTACAATGTTCTTTCATTTCTTCATTAGTCATTCCTGCTTGTGATCCATACTTTGAACACATTTCTATATATTCTTCCATTGTAACTTTATCTATAAATTCGCCTTTTTCATAACAATATTTACAATAATCTGTATTAATACTTCCATTTTTATTTGTTCCTAATTGTTCAATTGAAGTTATAGGCATACCACAACTTTGACATATTTTGTTTTTCATTAATTACTCCTCCATTCTAAAAAATAAGACTTCATTTAAGTTTTAACAAACACACACATTCAACGTGATTAGTATTAGGAAACATATCAAATAAAGTTATTTCATCTAAATCATATTTTTCTTTTAATACTTTCAAATCTCTTGCCAATGTTATAGGATTACAAGATACATATACTATTTTATTTATAGAAGAATTAATTATCTTATTTATAGTTATTTTATCCAACCCATTTCTAGGAGGATCAACAATTAAAACATCTCCAATAATCTCAATATCACTTGATTTATTACAAATAAACTCTATATTATTAATACCATTTATCTTTTTATTAATATTAGCACTAACTACAGCATCTTTATTTACTTCTATACCAATTATACGACTAAAGTTTTGAGATAAATATATACCTATAGTACCTGCTCCACAATACAAATCTAATAATAGTTTACCATCTCCTGCATATTCCAATACCTTATCATATAACTTACTAATCATACCAGTATTTACTTGAAAAAAAGAATTCGGATAAATAGCATAAATATAGTCTTTTACTTTTATAGTTATATAATCTTTTCCATATATCTTATTATCATTAACTATAATAGAAGTAACATCATCTCTTAAAATATTTATTACTTCTTTTTCATCAACAGTACCATTTATTATTACCATTATTTCATTAGTACCCTTTATTATAACTTCATCTACCAATTCTAAATGAGTACCATTTAATAATTGAATAATTTTATTTATATTATCATTTACTAAATAACAATAATCTATATTTACCTTATTTTCTCCCACTAATGATAATTTACCATTATTAATTTTTAAAGTTATTTTATTACGATAATTATAGATATTGTTATCATATATTATATCAGGATTTATATCCAAATCACTATATTTTTTAATTATATCTTTTACTATTTCTTTTTTATATATAACACTTTTTAAATAATCTATATGTGAAATATTACATCCACCACATACATTATAATAAGGACAAATAGGCTTTACCCTATCTAAACTTTGTTCTACAAAAGATAAAACCTTACCTTCATTAATATCTTTCTTTTGCTTTGTTAACTTGGTATTTACTATTTCACCAGGAAGAGTATTATCTATAAAAGTTACTTTATTATCTATTCTTGTTATACCTCGCATATCATGAGACAAATTATCAATTTTTACTATCATACACATCACAAATATATTATAACAAAAAAAGAAAAAGAAGTCTATGACTTCATTAATTCTGAAACTATATCTTCCATAGTTATAATACCTAAAAAATTATTATATTTATCTGTTACTATTGCCATATGAGCTCTAGTATTATGCAGTAAATCCAAACAAGAGGCTAAACTAGTACTTTTACTAATAGTAATTGGGTCTTTCATATTTCTCTTAATACTAATTGAACGATTATTCAAAATCTCATCTAATAAATCAATTTCATATAATATACCCATTACTTTAAATTCCTTATTTATTATTGGAATTCTATCATGATTATCTCTAAAAATACATTTTCTTACTTTTTCAGAAGAGTCAGTATCATATAAGAAAGAAACATCCTCCCTATCAACCATAACATTACTTACCTTTAATTTCTTTAACAACACAGCCTTTTGAATAAATATACTTTCTTTTTCTTCAATTACACCTTCTTCTTTAATCGTTTTAACAATTTCAACAAGTTCATCTTTAGTAGCGGTTACTTTATGATTATTTTTTATCTTTTTTTCAAATTTAGCAATTATCTTATTAATTGGACTAAGTAATTTAACTAAGAAATTAATTATATGTGATAATCTCAAAGAGAAATCTTCAGCATATTCTCTTCCCAATATTTTAGGAATAATTTCAGTAAAAATTAAAATAGTTAATGTAAGTAACAATGTAACTATAGGTATACATCTATCCCCATAAAGATTAGAAAAATAATATGTTGTAATAGTACTTACCAAAACACTACATATACAATTAATTACCAAAATAGTAGTAAGAGTTTCTGAATATCTAGAATACAATCTGTATACTAATTTAGCACTTTTATTACCAGAATCCGCTAATCTTTTAATACGAATAATATTTAAACTAGAGAAAGATAATTCCATTATCGATAACAAAGCCAAACAGCAAAGTAAAATAATAATAACAACAATCATAATACTACCCTTTCTTTTATAATATTAAAGTCTTCATTTAAATATAAACCTATTTTCTTACTTTTTAAATTATTAATCAAATAATCATAATCTAATTTTATAAAACATTTTCTACTATAATTGTAACTATAATAATCATCACCATAATTAAAAATTATAAAATGTTCTTTCATATTCCTATCATTAATATAAAAATTATTTATCTTTATATCATAATTTGAACAATACTTATTAAATATTTTTTTATATATCATTAATAATTCATAAGAATCAATATTTTTTATATCAAATACTTTTTCTGTTAACATAAGTATTTGATATAAAATATCATCACTGGTATAATCAATATTTTTTAACAATTTATCCAGATAATTATCAACATAATCATCTTTTATGTATAATATTTTTTTATCTAACTGCTTATCATTATTATATTTATCAAAATATTCAGTAGCAAATCCAGCTTTTACATTAGCAATATCTTTTGCCAAATTAACCACAATAAATGAATTATCCAAATAAACCTTATTAGCTAAATTACCATTAATATTAGAATTAATAATTTCACATTTAACATCAATTCTAGAACATAAATATGCAAATATTTTAACTAACGATAATTCAGTTACTTTTCTTTTAGATAAAGCTCCCCATATATTATTCAAATATGTAAGTGTACTAAAAGAAATAACTTCATTTTTACCAGATAAAACATTAATATCAAAACCAACTAATTTACCAAGTGATATATATAGATATCTTACTTTTTCTAACATACTCAAATCACTTGGCATATTATCAATAATACCATCAATTAAAGATTCTCCTATCTTATAATTTTGGTAATCAGTATATATAAATCCATTTTTATTATTCAATATATCAGAATATAAATAATTTGTACCATTAAGTAGAAAATAATCAATAATTTTCATATCAACTTTATCAATAGGTATATTAATATACTTAGTATCATTGGTAATTTTATTTATATCTTCATAAGAATTAATACTCATAATAGTAGTATTATCACTCATATTATCACCATTATAATTATACTATATACAAGAAAAAAAAGAAAGTAAATAAACCAATTGTTTACTTTCTTTTTTAAAAAACTAATCAATATTAAAACTCCCCAGTAATTGAAGTAGAATCAGCACTTATAGTAGCTTTAAATTTTTTACCAAACATTGAATTAACAATCAAATTATTATCAAGCCATATATAAATATCAAATGTAGTATATGTACTTGTACTACTTAAACTATAACTATCTACAACCTTAACATTAGTTCCAACATCGACCCCATTAAAAGTACCAGTACTATAAGGAGTAGTACCTCCATTAATATATACCTCATATTTCAAAGCATTATTAGTATTTAAACCCTCAATAATAGATGGAGTAATATAAATATTAAACTTACCAGCAACACTATTTTCACTTAATTTAGCTTTTACTATTCCATGTAAGCCATCATTTTTATCTTGTGAAGGTGACAATGAAGTAGCATCTATATCTTGAACTATTGAATAATCAATACTAAACTTACCAGACCCAGTAATAAAATCTTTTTCAGTTCTAGCAATTAAATATGCATAAGTAAAACCTGCTATTAAAATTACAAATAAAATTACACCAACAATTGTTCCAATTAATTTAGCCTTATTTTTCATAATTACCTCACTTATTTTTTATACATAGAACTAACTTTAATTAATCCTGAAAATTTTTTATTCATTAAAGCATTTTGATCAGCACCAGTTTCAAGAAGCCAAAACCTAAGTGTGCAAGTATAAGTATTATTAGCATTAAAAGTACTATTAGTAGTACTTAAAGTACCAATTATAATATTAGTATCAGTTATAGATTCCCCTGTTCCACTACCAAGATTTATAGTATTAGTACCATCATTACAATTTAAATCATAATTAAAGTCAGCTACTTTTAAAGCATCATCAATAACAATATTAGTAATTCCAATATTAACAGCAGCCTCATAATCACCAAAAACTGCACTATCAGGTACTAATGTAAATACTGATTTGCTAGCATAAGTATCAACATCAGCAGAACTAATAGGAACACCAGTTTTAAGATTAATATATTGACTTTGATTAAATACAACTGAAATATTTGAATCAAAAGTACCAGTAGTAACATCTAAATTAGTTCCACCAGTAAGAGTATAATAAGCATAAGAACTACCAATCATACCAACAAAAATAATAGAAGCAGCAATAACTAAAACGAAAATCATTTTTCTAAATTTCACTTTTTATCACTCCAATCTATTATTTTCCTATTATTATAATACCATATTTGCTAATAATTATCAATATTATTTTTTTTACATCTCTAAATTATGATAAACAGCCTGTACATCATCCAAATCATTTAAAGCTTCAATCAAATTATTAACTTTTTCTTCAGTTTCATCATCTAAACTAATATAATTATTAGGAACAAAAGTAACTTCACTAATTAAGAAATTATCATATCCTTTTTTAATTAAATTATCCTTAACATCAATAAAATTATTTGAATCAGTATATATAATGTAACTATCTTCTTCAGTAATAAAATCTAAAATATCAAGTTCCAAAACATCTTCCATTAATTTATCTTCATCATATATTTTATCTAAAACAATTACACCTTTTCTTTCAAATAAATAACTAACAGAACCATCTGTACCTAGATTTCCACCTCTTTTTGTTAATGTACTTCTTACAAATCCAGCAGTCCTATTTTTATTATCAGTAAGACAATCTATCATTATAGCAATTCCACCAGGTCCATATCCCTCATATCTTACAGATTCATAATTTTCTCCAACACCTTGATTTTTTGCTTTGTTAATAGCGGATTCAATATTCGCTTTTGGCATATTTTCTGCTTTAGCTTTTTCAACTACCATTCTAAGTGATGGATTATTATCTGGATTAGGATCACCAGATTTTGCCGCTACATAAAGTTCCTTAGCAAGTTTTTGAAACACTTTACTTCTTTCACTATCTATTGCACCCTTTTTTCTTTTAATCGTAGACCATTTACTATGTCCTGACATATTATTTCCTCCTCATTAATTTATAACATTTTTATATAAATATATCTTTTTAATCAACATCACATTGATTTCTATAACATTATACAACATTTTAAAAATATTATCTATATATTTATAGAACTTTTATTTTACCCTATATAATTAAGAAGTACTGGACCTAATATAATAAGTAAAATAAGAGGAATAAAAAAGAATACAGATATAATACTTATTTTAGTAGGAACTTTTGAAATAAATGCTTTTACTTCCAATTTTCTTTTTTCCCTTAAGTAATCTACTTGATTATACATAGTATCAATTATACTACTACCATATATATTAGCTTGAGTTAAAGAAAGTATAATATTATTTATACTATCTGATGGAATTTTACTTTGCATATCAGTTAAACTCTCAGTTAAGCTTTTTCCAAATCTTGTTTCTCTCAAGGCTTCTTTAAATTCTAAAGATAAGTCATTATCAACACTATTAGTAGTAATAGATATTGCTTCAGATAAATTTCTTCCAGTCTGAAGTGAAAGTGTCAACACTTCAAAGAAATAAATAGCATCAATATTTAATCTTTTTTCTCTTTGTTTTATTTTTTTATCTAATAATATTTTTTCAAATAAATAATAATAAATAGCAGTTATAACTATAGAAAAAATATAACCATATTTATAATTTATTAAAACAAAAACAAAAATTATTATAGTAGTTATCAATTGTGTATTTAGAAAAGTCATAGTATTTAATTTAGAAGATACACCAAGTAAATTAATTTTATTATCAATTCTCATCATATGTTTTTTAGTATATATCTTTTTTGAACTTTCATTTTTTTTCATACTACACCTCAATCTTCATTATTCTTTTCAATAATACTACATAAATAATAAACATTAGAACCATTATACCAATAATCATATATCCTAAAGTAGATTCAAATAAAGGTTTAAAATAATTAGGATTTAAAATATAAATAATAAGTACAAAAACTATTGGTATTATAAATAAAACCTTAATTATCATATTAGGACTAGCAGATATATTTTTTAATTCCTCATTTAATTTCTTTTTATCAAACAAAGTTCTCTCAATAGAAGAAAATACCTCTACAATATTTCCACCCGTTTTATTAAGTATAGTAAGTGATGAAGACAAATATACAGCCTCTTCTAAATCAACTCGCTTAGCAAATCTATCAAAAACAGCATCAACAGATAAGCCATACTTCATATCTAAATACATTTTTTTAAATTCATCACTTATTGGCTCAGGCAATTCAGAAGCTGCAATATTTAAAGCTTGAAGAGTACTCTTACCAGATTTAAAAGCATTATTCATTACAATTATAGCTCTTAAAAGTTCATTATCAATTAATTTAGTTTGTCTTTTATAATAAAAGAATAGAAAAATATCTAACAAATAATAACCTAATATTAAATTAACTAATAACGATATAATAGTTAACCCCTTATTATTAAAAATACTAGATAAAACAGCAAGCAAAACAAACAACAAAGTTATTATCAACTTATTAGTAATAAAATCTATTGCAACAATTTCATCACGATGCTTATATTTTATATATTTTTCATATTTTTTAGATTTTTTATTAAAGTAATTGATTCTTTTTAAATACTTCCTATTTTTCTTTACTAATAACAAATAAAATTTCTTAATTTTATCTCCTAAAGGTATATTATTATCTTTAAGTGGTAATAATGAATAAGATGATATTCTTCGTTCTTTTTTTTGTGCTATACTATATCTTAATAATAAAACAATAAATATGAATATCACTAATATAATTATAATTTTTATCATTATTGGTATATTCATAACTACCACTCTCCTTTCTATTCAAATATATCTTTTATACCAGTAAAACCTTTTCTTATTATCTTATCATATACAAGTGGTTTTCTCTTATATAATCCAAATTCCCCAACTACATTTCCATCTTCAGATAAACCCTTTTGCTTGTATGTAAATATTTCCTTTACTACAATTTCTCCATCTTTAATACCAGCAAGTTCACTAATAGATGTAATTTTTCTTTTACCATCTGATAATCTATCTATTTGTACAATTATATCAATAGCATTTTCAATATATCCCCTTACTGCTGAAACAGGTATTTCCATTTCATTCATTAATATCATTGTTTCCAATCTATTCAAAGCATCAATTGAATTATTAGCATGAAGTGTTGTTATAGAGCCCTCATGACCAGTATTCATCGCTTGCATCATATCAAAAGCTTCTTTTCCTCTAACTTCACCTACAATTATTCTATCTGGTCTCATTCTAAGAGAATTTCTTACCAAATCACGAATAGTTACCTCTCCTTCACCTTCATAATTAGTAAGTCTTGTTTCTAAAGATATAACATGCTTTTGATGTAACTTTAATTCAGCCGCATCTTCAATAGTTATTATTCTTTCATCTTCACCTAAAAAACCAGATAAAATATTTAATAATGTTGTTTTTCCAGTACCAGTACCACCAGATATTATAATATTAAGTTTTGCTTCAACAGCAACCTCAAGAAATCTTGCCATATCAACAGTTAAACTTCCTCTTCTAAGTAAATCATCTATGCTCTCTAATTTCTTATTAAATTTTCTAATTGTAAGAACCGGTCCCTTTAAACTAAGTGGAGGTATTACTGCATTTAATCTAGAACCATCTCTTAATCGAGCATCAACCATCGGATTAGCAGAATCAATAGTTCTTCCTAAAGGTTGTACTATTCTTTGTATTGTCCTAATAATATGTTTATTATTAATAAATGATACACTTTCATCTCTTACAATTTTTCCATCTATTTCAACATATATTTCATCAGGAGCATTTACCATAATTTCAGTAATAGCAGTATCTTCAAGTAAAGGAGTAATAGGCCCATAACCAGTAATTTCATTTTGAATCAAATTAAATACATGATTTCTTTCTAAATTACTTAAATCATACCCTTCTAATGAAGCATCAATTTCACTATTTATATAATCTTCAAGTAATGTATCTTCAGGAATATTCTCCTCAATCAAGTTTTGAACAATTTTTACTCTTATTTCCTCTAGTAACCCTTTATCACCAAATACTTCATAATCTTTTACTTTATCATTTGAGGTAATTTTTTCAGGCTTCACTTCAAAAGCCTCAATTAGGCTTTTTGCACTCATTTTTTTACCTCCTTACCATGTCTATCATCAATCAAATCTAATGCCAACTTTTTCATATTACTGACATCATTAGAGTGAAAGGCATTAATTTTACTATTCAAAGTTAAAATATCTCCAGACATTATATATCTATCAATATTTTTAATATAATAATTTTTAGATATAGTATAATCAATATTATTTTTTATTATTGTTCTAATATCATACAAACTCAAATAATCTTTTCCAGTATCTCTAGAATTATTTAAAAGTACTAGATAATTTCTTTTATCAGTATCCCTAAAAATACTAATTAAACTTTTCATATTTTTTAAATCAACTAAATCATTAGTAATAACAAATAATGACATATATGAATAATCTAATATCGTTAAATTAAGTTCACTTAGTATATGAGAAGTATCAACAAGAACTACATCATATTCCCTTGTTGCCAAATCAAATATAAGTGGAATATATCTACTTTCAACCTTCATGGCTTTTCTTGGATCTTTTGGAGAAGGAAGAATATCAATATTATTATTATAAGTAACAACATACTTTTTTAATTCAGTAAATCTATTATTAGCCATACTATCAATCATCATATAAATATCTTTATCATTTTTTACATTAAGACTAACTGCTACTCCACCAGAATATAAATCTAAATCTATTATTAAAACCTTTTTATTCAATCCACAGTAAATACCAGCAAGATTCAAAACCATGGTAGTTTTTCCAACACCACCTTTTACAGATGATACAGTAATTACTTTTCCAGCCATAGTATCACTTTATCCTTTCTATTACTTTTTTACCATTAATAATTTCGCCATGATATTCACTAACTACTGTTATTAAATCAAAATTAAACATTTTTCCTATTATTCCTTTTACATCTTTTGTTAATTTTATTTCTATTTCACCATTTTCAATAAGTACAGATATTAATTTAGGATTATCAACATTTTTCATAATAAGAGATATTAATTCATTTTCATCAATAGATTCTATATTATCTAAACCATATTGAATAGTCATATAACTAACATTTGATAATTTATTTTTTTCATAAATTGCATTTCCAACATCATAAACCAATGTCATAATTAATAAAAAAATAGGTATTATCAATATAAACATTACAAGACTTTGTCCTCTATTATTTAATCTAATCATTTGGTATTATCCTTTCTACTTTTACCGTATAAGGATTTCCTAATACTCTATTTAATCCAGGTGTTATAATATTTATTTTTTCACTTATTTCAATATCAATATACTCATTATCTTCACTAGTAGCAATAGTCAACTTAGGATATTTTTCTTTAATTTCCAAAATATCATCATTATTTCTTATCATATTTGAAATATCAACACTAATATTTTCAAGTTCATTTTTTTTATTTAATATCATCCCAAAATCCACAATAGCAAATAATATTAAAATAAATATAGGCAAAATAAGAACAAATTCTACTAACGCTTGACCCTTTCTATTCATAGAACTACTCACTCTCCCTATTTTCTATTTAATTATACCAAATATTAAAGAAAAAAGAAAGATATTTTTATCTTTCTTTACTTTTTCTTTTTATTGATATCTTTTTTAGTATCAACTTTATTTTTTGTTTCTTTTGAATTATTATTTTTCTTTAACTCAACAGAAGTAATTTCTGGCTCATCATCCTTCTTAAAGATTAAATATAATAGACCTAGGACAACTAGTATAATAAGTATTATAATTACAATCTTTTCAGCAGTATTAGATGAATCTTCTATTTCAGTTAATGCATCCTTCTTTTCAGCATCCTTATTCACAATTAATTTATATTCTCTAACACTACCATCTTCTGCTGTTACTGTAATAGTTACAGTATTATCACCTTTTACAAATTTTTCATTACCAGTTATTTCTACTCTAGCTTTATTACTTTCTGGAATTGCAGTAATATCAAGAGTTGTTACATCACTTTTTACCTTTATTTTATATTCTAAAGTTTCTCTATCAAATTCTATTTCATAACCATCTACTTCTAATGATTTTAAATAATTATTTGATGAATAATAATATGTAACAGGAGTTACTACTTCAATAGGCTTTGCATCTTTTATAATATATACTGTATAAACTTTAATACTTCCATCTTCTGCTGTTACAGTAATATTTGCTATTGTCTTATCCTCATCTAGAGTATATTCAATTAATCCTGTAACAGTACTATTTATATCTTCTAATCCACCAGATAGAATTACACTTTCTGTATCATATGGTACTGTTAATGTATACACAGTTACATCTTTATCAAATGTAATATCAAATGTACCTATACTAGCATTTAATGAACTCAAATTATTATTAGAACTAATATTTCTTGTAATACTAATTGTTTTTGTTATTTCTTCAAATTCATTAATAATATCATATTTAGCAATTTCTCCAGTTAACGATATAGTACTCTCACCTTCTGCTACTGCAGTAAATTCTAATGTCATCACAGTATCACCATTTAGAAGATGATTTCCAGCTGCTACTAAATCACTGTTTTTATAAGCACCAATCAATTTATCATTAAATATAATATTTGTTAATTTTAAATTACTATCTGTAGATATAACTCCATTAATACCATTAATATAATCATCTATATTATTAGTATTTACTAATACATCTACTTTAAATACATCTCCAACAAATATTTCTTCTGGTACTGCACCAAATACAAGACTCAAATCTTCATTTGAAGTATACCTTGGTAATTCACTTTCCAAAAGTGTATTTATAGCCATTATATCATTAAAACCTAATTTACCAATTTCATCATCATTATCTTTTAATATATCCATGGGAATTACTTTGTTTTCTTCTAAATAATCTTCCATAGTAGGTTTCATATCATCAGTAGTAAATCTATTGTCATTTGAGTTATCACCCATAATTACCACTGTATATGCTACCTCAGTACCTTTTTTAAACACTATTTTATAATTATTTTTAATTTCATTTACTAGAATTTCTTCATTAGTTAAATCTAATTGATTATCTTCTTCATCATAAATAGTTATTTCTATATCAGTATTCTCTAATGCACTTATTATTTCTTCAATTGAAGATACTTTTTCTCCACCATTATAGCCAACAGCATTTTCATATAAATAACCATCTCTAAAGTCTAATCCATAGATACCTTTAAAAAGATCATTATTATTTTTATCATAATTAATATTAGCATCATAAATATAATCTATAGTATTAACTACTTCTTCATTTTCATCTATTTCTTGAATAGTAATGGCATTATTTAAATTATAAAGCCCACCTAATAAACCTGTTGTATCAACACTACTACCAGAAAAAATCATTCCATACATATTTTTTCCAGTACCTTTATATACTTCTGTTTCACCTTGTTTTACTATATAATTACTATTCGGAGATAACTCACCAGGGATTATCATTAAACTTTGAGTATAATTTTTTTCTTCACTAACAGAATATTTTCCAGTTGAAGTAGTTCCAATTATTTCTTCTGTCGGAAGAACATCTCCATTATTTAAAGTACCAATTAATCCACTCTTAACTGTATCAACTGTATAAGGAATATTTGCCTCATATATTATAGAAGCACTGTCTTTAACAGTAATTTCTAAATTATATATTCCATTATAATAAGTTGATATTGAATCTAATTCATATTCATTCCTTTTATTATTTATTTCAGCACCAGATTTAGTTATCTTTTCTAGTTCTGAATTTTCAGTTTCACCATTCAAATAAGTAAAACTTGATTTTAATTCTATTGTATATTCTTTTTCATCTTCATAGTCATTTTTTTCACTTATATATGTAAAATTATATTTTTCTACATAACCAAAATCTTCATCTATAACTGCATTAAGTGTAGTTACTAAAGGTTTAGTAATTATTTCTTCTGCAAGCACAGTAACAACTGATGATAATTGTGAAAATATAATTGTAAGAACTAAGAATATTTTACTAATTTTTTTCATTTTTTTCATCATTATCCTTCCTTTCTTGTTATATTTATTTTTCTGCACAGTATAATGTATCCCCCGTCAAACACCTCCATAAATGATAGATATTTTATCTCCTTCTATCATTTTCAAAATAATTATAGCACATAAATCGCTATTTTTCTTATATTTGACACTTTTTTGACATATTTTTAAAAAAAAGTTCAATTTTTTGGCATTATCTTCCAAATATTAGAAATTTCAATAACATTTATCATATATTTTTCTTGACTTAGAATATGATTAATTATATAATATTATTGCTTAGCAGCGGATACTCTATTTTTTGTAATGTGTCATTTATAAGTAACTATAGCTGCATAGTGAAAGTATAAAAAAGACACCCTATAAAAAATAAGTATACTTCTCTAAGAGAAGGAGGAAAGAAAATGGCTAGATATACAGGCCCAAATAACAAAAAAGCAAGAAGAGTATCATTTTCTATATTAGAAAATGGTAAAGACATTGCAAAAAGACCTTATGGTCCAGGACAACATGGTAAAGATAGAAAAAGAAAACCTTCTAACTATGCAGTTCAATTAAATGAAAAGCAAAAAGTTAGATTTATGTATGGTATTTCTGAAAAACAATTCAAAAAATTAGTTAATGAATCAGCAAAAATGAAAGGTGTTCATGGTGAAAACTTACTTATTCTATTAGAAAGTAGATTAGATAATATAGTTTATAGAATTGGTTTTGCCACTACTAGAAGAGGAGCAAGACAACTTGTTAATCATGGTCACATTACTGTTAATGGTAAAAAAGTTGATATTCCATCATATAGAGTTAAACCTGGTGATGTAATTGCTATTAAAGAAAACTCTAGCGATCACAAAGGAATTGAAATAGCACTTGCTAATAAAATCAAAAGACCTGACTTTATTAACTATGATGAAACTAAGAGAATTGGTACATATGTTAGATATCCTGAAAGAAGCGAATTAAATGCTGAAATCAATGAATCATTAATCGTTGAATTCTATAGTAGAGTATAATTATTACTCTACTTTTTATATATAATATATAAAGAAAAATAGTGATATACTTTCATATCACTATTTTTCTTAATTTAAAAACTCTTGTTTATGCAAGAGTTAGTTCTTTCTCTGGTGGCTCCAGCGGGAATTGAACCAGCGACACAAGGATTTTCAGTCCTCTGCTCTACCGACTGAGCTATGAAGCCAAAATAAATGGCGGTTCCGACGGGAGTTGAACCCGCGATCTTTTGCGTGACAGGCAAACGTGATAACCACTACACCACGGAACCATGGTTGCGGGAGCTGGATTTGAACCAACGGCCTTTGGGTTATGAGCCCAACGAGCTACCAGACTGCTCCATCCCGCGATAAATTATTCAAACAAATATGGCGGAGGAAAAGGGATTCGAACCCCTGCGCCACTTTCGCGACCTCCTGGTTTTCAAGACCAGTCCCTTCAACCAGACTTGGGTATTCCTCCAACATAATATTGGTGCCTGAGGTCGGACTTGAACCGACACGAGGGTTAAATCTCGCAGGATTTTAAGTCCTGTGCGTCTACCTATTCCGCCACTCAGGCATATTTTTCTGCTTGCTAGTTAATTATATAACATTTTTTTTTATTTGACAACCTTTTTTTGTTATTTTTATTAAAATTATTGTATTTTTTTTATTTTTGTTATATACTATCTATTGTATCAAAGAGATGCGCCCATAGCTCAACTGGATAGAGCGTTTGGCTACGGACCAAAAGGTTGTGGGTTCGACTCCTACTGGGCGCACCATTTTTTAATCATAAAATAGGAAATATCCTATTTTTATTTTATACATTTTTAAAATATCTAAAACTAATAAAGATAAATTCAGGATCAACCCAATAAAGAAAATTATTTCTTATAACCAAGGCTTATATCAATTTGAATGTTAACAGTCTAGAACTTTATTTATATTTAGGAATATAATAAATTGAATTGAGGGGGATTTTATGAAAAGAATATTAGTTAGTATTATTTTATTTTTAATTGTAGTATGTGCTATCATATTAGGTATATTTTTAAAAAAGAATGATGATAATTCAAATCTTACAAAAATAAAAGTAGCAGAAGTAGCACATAGTATTTTTTATGCACCACAATATATTGCAATTAACGAAGGATATTTTGAAGATGAAGGTATTCAAATAGAACTTATTTTAACACCAGGAGCTGATGCAGTTATGTCTTCTGTTTTATCTGGAGATGTTGATATTGGATTTTCAGGTACTGAAGCAACAATATATGTTTATAATGGTGGAGAAAAAGATTATCCAATTACCTTCGCAGCACTTACTAAAAGAGATGGATCATTTCTTGTTTCAAGAGAAAAAATAGATAATTTTTCTTTAAATGATTTAAAAGGAAAAACTATAATTGGAGGAAGACAAGGTGGTATGCCTGAAATGACATTTGAATGGGCACTTAGAGAAAATGGTATTGATCCTAAAAATGACTTGTCAATTGATACTTCAATTGCGTTTGCAGCTATGGAAGGAGCATTTATTGGAGGAAATGGCGATTTTGTCACATTATTTGAACCTAATGCTACTTCAGTAGAAAAAGAAGGATTCGGATATGTTGTGGCTTATGTTGGCGAATATGGTGGTGCTGTTCCATATACTGCATATAATGCCAAAAAAAGTTACATTGAAAAAAATCAAGATTTAATAAAAGGATTTTCAAAAGCTATTGATAAAGGACTGAAATTCGTTAAAAACAATGATGCTGAAACCATAGCAAATAGTATTATAAGTTTCTTTCCTGACACTTCATTAAATGATTTAATAATAATGGTTAATAGATATAAAGAAAATGATGCCTGGAGAGAGACTATTGCGATTAATGAAGAGGAATGGAAACATATTCAAGATATTATGATTGCTTCAGGAGAACTTAATGA
>CAMFBT010000009.1 GCA_945948625.1 uncultured Mycoplasmatota bacterium
GAATTAAAGACCAAAGGTATAGATGTAAAAGATATAACTGATAGTAGTAGACCAATTGATGTAACAAGAAATGTTGACTATGGTAAAACTCCTCCTAACGATTTATATAGTTTTATTAGATTTCTTGAGGGAAATACAGGATATTCAGATGATAAAGGGTCCTATGTTATTTCTGATACATTAGATGGCGTTCCTACTGTAGGACCAGGAGTAACTTTAAATAACTATACTGCAAAACTTTTCCAAAATCATGGTGTCGATATTAGCGGTATGACAATTGGAGATACTATTCCTGTAGACATTGTAAATGAAGTTAAAAGAGAAATTGAAATTGAAAAAAGACAATATGTTATAAATCTATTAGAGAAAAATAATATTAATGATCTTACTCCTAATCAAATTGATGCTTTAACATCCCGTGCTTATAATATAGGTAATGTTGATGGATTCCCAGAAGCATATAAAAAATATGGTAATACTGAAGCATTATATGATAATTATATGAGTACAGTTATAGATGAAGGATCAGACCATGAAGAAGGATTAAGAAATAGAAGAAAATATGAATGGGATTTATTCAAAAACGGTTATATTATATAAAAAGATAATTATACTTTAGAAATTAATCTAAAGTATTTTTTTCTTGATAACAATACCCTCAATATGTTATAATATAAGGGCAAAGAAGGTAATAAAATATGAAGAGAAGTGAAGTAGATAGAAGTAAATTATCTCCAATGATGAAGCACTATGTAGAATTAAAAGATAAATATGAAGACACTATAATTTTATATAGACTTGGAGATTTTTATGAAATGTTTTTTGAAGATGCAGAAGTAGTAGCTCATGCCCTAGAACTTACTTTAACAGGAAAAAGTGCTGGACTAGAAGAGAGAGTTCCAATGTGTGGGATACCACATCATGCATCTGAAATATATATAGATAAACTTATCAAAAAAGGATTTAAAGTAGCTATTTGTGAGCAACTTGAAGATCCAAAGACTGCTAAAGGAATAGTAAAAAGAGATATAGTTGAAGTAATATCTTCAGGTACTATTATTAATGCCAATTCATTAAATGAAAAAGAAAATAACTATATAGGAAGTTTATATGATTTCGGTTATGGATATGCATTAACTTATTCAGATATAACTACTGGTGAAATATATTCTTCACTATATAATACTAATTCAGACATAATATATAAAATATTATCATTAGAAGTAAAAGAATTAATTGTAAATAAAGAAATAGATAAATCCTTAGTATCAAAAATAAAATCGCAAAAAATACCAGTAACAATTGAAGATAATTTATTAGAAAATAAATATAGTGAAATATATACTAACATTAATGATGAAAGAATAATAAAATCTATAGAATTATTATTATATTACTTAAGTGAAGTACAAAAAAGAAATCTATCTCATTTCCAAAAAGTAATAATAAAAAAAGAAGAAGCATCACTAATGATGGATATTCATACTAAGAGAAATCTAGAATTAACAGAATGCTTAAGAACAAAAGAAAGAACATATTCATTATTATGGCTTTTAGATAATACAAAAACAGCAATGGGAAGTAGAAAATTAAAATATTTTATTGAGAATCCATTAGTGGATATTTCTAAAATTAATGAAAGATATAATATTGTATCAAAGTTACTTGAAGAATTCATATTAGCAGAAGAATTAAAAAATGATTTATATGAAGTATATGATTTAGAAAGATTATGTGGAAGAATATCATTTGGATCTGCAAATGCAAAAGACTTACTTCAATTAAAATCATCATTAAAAGTACTTCCAAGTATCAAAGAAAAATTAGAAAAAATTAATTTTTATGAAAAAATAGAGCCTTTAAATGACTTATATGAATTACTAGAAAAATCTATAAATGAAGATGCTCCTAATGGATTAAAAGATGGCTTTTTAATAAAAGAAGGATATTCAGAAGAACTAGATGAACTAAAAAGTTTAAGTAAAGGTGGAAAAGACTTCATAAGTAATTTTGAAAAAGAAGAAAAAGAAAGAACAGGTATTAAAGGCTTAAAAGTAGGTTTTAATAAAGTATTTGGTTATTATATAGAAGTAAGTAATTCATATCTTCCAATGATTACTGAAGATATGGGTTATACTAGAAAACAAACACTTGCTAACTGTGAAAGATTTATTAATCCAATATTAAAAGAAAAAGAAGATATTATTTTATCTAGTGAAGACAAAATAATTAATTTAGAATATAATTTATTTGTAGAAATTAGAGATAAATGTAAAGAATATATAAGTATTTTACAAAAAAATGCTAAAGTAATTAGTGAAATAGATGTATTAGAATCATTTGCTTATGTAAGTGAAAAATATAATTATGTAAGACCAAATCTAAATAGTACTAATGAAATAAAAATAATATCATCTCGCCACCCAGTAGTAGAAAAAGTATTAAAGGATAATGAGTATGTACCAAATGATATAATAATGGATAAAAACACTGATATTTTATTAATAACAGGACCTAATATGGCTGGTAAAAGTACTTATATGAGACAACTTGGAATAATAGCAATAATGGCTCAAATAGGATGCTTTGTACCAGCAAGTGAAGCAAATCTACCAGTATTTGATAAAATATTTACAAGAATAGGAGCATCAGATGATTTAGTAAGTGGAGAATCAACATTTATGGTAGAAATGATGGAAGCATCTCGTGCTATAAAGAATGCAACTAAAAATAGTTTAATATTGTTTGACGAACTAGGAAGAGGAACTGCTACTTATGATGGAATGAGTCTAGCAGAAGCAATACTAGAATATATTGCTAACAAAATAAAATGTAAAACATTATTTTCTACTCACTATCATGAACTTACTGATATGGAAAATAATCTTTCTAACTTAAAAAACAAACATGTATCAGCAGTAGAAGAAAATGGAGAAATAACTTTTTTACATAAAGTCAAAGATGGTTCAGTTGATAAAAGTTATGGTATTAATGTAGCAAAACTAGCAGGACTTCCTAAAGAAGTAATTGATAGAGCAAATATTATTTTAAAAGAATATGAAAGTAAAGAAAAAAATAAAAATACTAATCCAGTTCAAATATCTCTACCACTTAATTTTGAAGAAAATAAAAGTGAAGTAGAAGAAGAATTAAAAAAAATAGATGTACTAAATATAACACCAATTGAAGCAATAAATATATTAAGCAAACTAAAAGAAAAAATAAAATAGGGATATACCAAAATATCTCTATTTTATTTAATTTCAAAAATAAGTAAAAAACTATTGCAAGAAAATAAAAAATAAATTATACTTAAAATAGGTGATTTAAATGAAAAAAATAAACAAAAAAGGATTTACTCTAATAGAGTTACTAGTAGTTATAGTAATTCTTATTGTTATAATGTCAATAGCAATACCAAGTGTTACATCTTCAATAGAAAGAAGTAAAGACAAGCAAAAAAAACAAGTCATAAAACTAGTAGAATCTTCAGCTGAATTATATTATGATAGTCATAAAAATTCAGGTGTTACTGAAATAACTATACCAGACTTAATAGACAATGGTTATCTTACTAAAGCAGAAGCAAAAGATCCTTTCTATGAAAAAAGAACAGTATGCGGATCTGTATCTATTGAAACAAATGCCAATGGAATAAAAACATTTAAATTTAATGAGGATACTGACTGTGGTAATGAATGCACTACTGGTACAAATTGTAAACCAATATCAGAATAAGGTGGCATAATGAAAATAATATTAATCAAATATGGCGAATTAACAACTAAGAAAGATAATAGAAAAGTTTTTATTAATATATTATATAATAATATAAAAAAAGCTTTAAATAATTATAAAGTAAAAATAATAAAAACAAGAGATAGAATGTATATTGAGACAGAAGAAAATATAGAAGAAGTAGTAGATATTCTAAAAAACATTTTTGGCATACATAGTATAGTAGTGGCCACAAAGGTTAATACTAATATTGATGAAATAGAACAAAATGCACTAAAAATAGCTAAAGAAATTAATTTTAGTACATTTAAAGTAGAAATTACAAGAGCAGATAAATCTTTCCCTATACATAGTATGGATTTTAGTAGAAAATTAGGAGCACTTATTTTAAAAAATATTCCGAATATTAAAGTAGATGTTCATAATCCAGAATATTTAATGCACATAGAAATAAGAAAAGATTATAGTTATATATATCATCAAGAAGTAAAAGCATCTGGTGGTTATCCTGTTGGAGTTGCTGGAAAAGGTCTTTTAATGTTATCAGGAGGAATTGATTCCCCAGTAGCAGGATATCTTGCTATGAAAAGGGGAATCAAATTAGAATGCATTTATTTTGAATCTCCTCCACATACTAGCATAATGGCAAAAAATAAAGTCAAAAAATTAGTGGAAGAACTTACAAAATATGATTCAAGCATAACTTTAAATGTGGTGAAGTTTACTGAAATTCAGGAAGCGATATATAAAAATATCGACCCTACATATATGATAACCATAATGCGAAGAATGATGTATAGAATAAGTACAAAAGTCATGGAAAATACTTCTTGTTTATGTCTTATAAATGGTGAAAGTGTTGGACAAGTAGCTAGTCAAACATTAACTAGTATGAGTGTTATTAATAATGTAACAAATGTTCCAGTAATAAGACCAGTCGCATGTTTAGATAAATTAGAAATAATTGATATATCCAGAAAAATTGGTACTTATGAAACTTCAATATTACCATATGAAGATTGTTGTACAATCTTCTTGCCAAAACATCCTGTAATAAATCCTAATTTAAATAAAGCAATAGCTTATGAAAAAAGTTTTGATTATGAATCACTTATAGATAAAGCAGTAAAAGAAAGAGAAATAATAGAAATAAAAAGAAATAATCAAAAATTTGATATCTAGTAAAAATTACCATTAAAATATATGTATTAAATTGACAATATTTCACAACCTATTAGTGTAGGAGGTGAAACGAAATGAGTAATAATACAAATAGTAAAATGGTAGTACCTGGAGCTAAACAAGCAATCGATAGAATGAAATATGAAATAGCTAATGAATTCGGTGTTAATTTAGGACCAGATACAACTTCAAGAGCTAATGGTTCAGTTGGTGGAGAAATTACTAAGAGATTAGTTAAATTAGGACAAAACCAATTAAGTGGATCTAACTACCAAAATAAGTAGTTAACATATAGAAAGCAATCAACAAGGTTGCTTTTTTTTGTCTATATTTACTTTTTTAAACTATAAATCTTTTCAAAATAATGAAAATGTATTATAATTAAATAAATAGAGGAGAAATAAATATGAGAAGAAGAAAAGTACGAAAAAAAATAATATTAATAATAATAGTTTTATTTTTACTTTTAGGAGTTGTTGCTACTTTTATAATAATAAATAAAGATAATAAGAAAAAAGAAATAGAAAAAGAAAATATTATGATAAAGTTAAATACATTAGATGAAGTAAATAATTTTGCTAAAGAAAAAAATATAAATGTAAATATTACTTATGAGTATAGTGATGATATAGAAAAAGATAAAGTTATCTCACAAAGTATTAAAGAGGGAGAAAATATTAAAGACATTTTAAATATTGATGTAGTAATATCTTTAGGTAAATTAGATAAAGAAAAATTAGCAGCTGATGGTATTAATGAATTAGGAAAAGTACCAATAATGATGTATCATGGTATTAGAGAAAAAACAAGTAATAGTACAGGTACCATTGGAGGTAATGTAGATAAAGATGGATATAATAGGACACCAGAAGCATTTAGAAAAGATCTAGAATTTTACTATGAGAATGGATATGAAATGATAAGACTAGAAGATTATATAAATGGAGAAGTAAAAGCTTCATATGGTAAAAGTCCAATTATACTTACATTTGATGATGGAAATGAAGATAATATCAAAGTAACAGGATTAGATGATAATGGTAATATTATCATTGATAAAAATAGTGCAGTAGGAATACTTGAAGAATTTAAAAAGAATCATCCAGAAACCAAAGTAACTGCTACATTCTTTGTAAATGGAGGTATGTTTAATCAAGAACAATACAATGAAAAAATACTAAAATGGATGATTGATAATGGATATGACATAGGAAATCACACAGAGACACATCTAGATATAAAAAAATCAAGTTCTGATAAAGTACAAAAAGAAATAGCTACAGTCTATGATAAATTAGAAGAAATAATACCAGGTAAATATGTAAAAATAATAGCTCTACCTTTTGGTAGTCCATATAGTAAAAGTCATGACAATTTTAAATATGTATTATCAAGTACATATAATGGAAAAACATATACTACTGAAGCCGCTTTAAGAGTAGGATGGGAACCAGAAGTATCATGTTTTGATAAAGACTTTGATAAAACATTTTTAAAAAGATGTAGAGCATATGACAATAATGGAAAAGAATTTGATATTACTATGGTTTTCAATATGTTAAAAAACAATAAATATATATCTGATGGAAATTCAGATACAATTGTTATAAAAGAAATAGACAAAGATAAACTAGTAACTACTGATAAAAAAGTAATTACATATTAGGAGGAAATATGAAATTAAATAATAAAGGATTTGCTATAACTAGTGTTTTATATGGATTATTAATTTTGTTTGTAGTATTTACCGGAACATATCTATCATTACTAGGAGCAAAAAAGAATAAGTTAGATAACATAACTAAAGATATCGAAGCAAAATATGCATTTGAAAAAAAATTAAATGATTCAATAAGCATAACCAACGGTAGTTTTACAGCACCATGTATTGGTAAGTATAAATTAAATAACAATAAATATGTCTATCTATATAAAGGAAAAACATACACATTAAGTGAATTATCAAATGATGCAACAAGTATAACTGAAGTATATTGTCAAGGGAGTAGTGAATAATTATGAATAAAAAAGGATTTACTCTAATAGAAGTAATTGTAGTAATTGTCATAATTGTTATTCTTTCATTAATATTAATACCTAATGTTATGTTATTTATAAATAAAAATGATATAAATTCATGTGAAAAACTAATTACCAACATAGAAAGTAGTGCAAAAATATATGTAAGTGAAAATAAATATAATTTAGGTTTTGATTGTAGTAATACATCAAAAACAATAACACTTCAACAACTTGTAGAAGAAGGAGATTTAAGTTCACCAATAATAAATCCAATAACTAAAACTGAAATAGATTTAAATACTACCATTGCTGTAACTTATAATTGTACGGATAAAACATTTACATATAAAGTAAATGGAATAGAATGTAAGTAACTGGAATAAAATGTGAGTAAATAAAAAAAATATATTGTTTTTTATAAAAAGATATGATAAAATAAAGAAGAATAGGAGGATCGTTTATGGCACTAAATAAATTAAAGAAGTTTGTAGCAGAAGAAGTTATGGATGAGGTAAGTGAAGATGAATACTATGATGCCGAAAAAGTAACAATTCCAAATGGTACTGGAAAGATGATACTTTTAGAACCTCGTGCATATTCTGAAAGTCAACAGATAGCAGATCATCTAAAAAAAAGAAATACAGTTGTTGTTAATATGAAAAGAGTAACTCCAGATCAAGCAAAACGAATAGTAGATTTCTTAAGTGGAACCGTTTATGCAATTGGTGGAGATCTTCAAAAAATAGGTGGAGGAATATTTTTATGTACACCTAAAAATGTAAATGTTGAAGGCTCTATAACTGAAGAAGATGATAAAGGAAAAAAGAAAAGTGATCCAGATTTAGAATGGTAAAGTAGGTGACTTTTATGAAGAGATTTACAGTAGTTCATGAGGGCTATAATATAGAAGAAGTAAATAGATTTATTGATATAGTTATAAAAAGACTAGAAAAATTAAATAATGAAAATGCTTTATTGCAGACAAAAATCTCTTCATTAGAAGATAAACTAAAAGAAGAGAAAGTAAGTGAAGCAAAATTAACAGAAGCAATCATAGCGGCAAGAGAGACATCTGATAGAATAAAAAGTTTAGCCAGAGAAGAAGCAAATATGATTGTGGAAGAAGCGAGAAATAATGCTAATGCAATTGTTCATGAAGCATTATTGAATGCCGAAAAAACAGAACATGAAGCAATGCTTTTAAAGAAAAATATTACAGTTTATAAAAACAGAGTAAAAAATATTATAAAATCACAACTTGAAATAGCGGAAGATTTAGATAAATATGATTTAGATAAATAATAAAAAATAACTGGTATAAACTAGTTATTTTTCTTTTTCAGGAATAAGCATTTTAGTAGCAAAAATAATAAAAATATATTGTAAAAACATAAAAAAAAAGTTATAATTAATATGAAGTAAAAAGGAGGATCTAGAAGTGATAAAAAAGACAATAATGGAAGTTTTACCAGATGTATGGCCTATGCTTATTATAATAATGATTATAATATCTAGTTTAAGAATTACATATTTAATAACAAAACATAAAAAGTTTCAAATACATAAAGAATTAATATATTTAATATCAATAATGTATATATTATGTTTATTCCATGTAGTTACATTTCAAGATATAAATTATGGATTTTCTAATTTTATACCATTTAAAGAAATATTTAGATATGAATTTGGTACACCTAAGTTTATTAGAAATGTATTAGGCAATATAATGTTATTCATACCATTTGGCTTTTTATCATCATATTTACTAAAAAATAGAAAATTAGGAATAGTTACAATACTAACATTAATAGCATCACTTACAATAGAAACAGTACAATATTATATTGGAAGAGTTTTTGATATTGATGATATAATACTCAATTTACTGGGAGGTATTTTAGGATTCTTAATATATATAGGAATAGATGCAATAAGAAATAAAGTAAAAATACTAAAAAATGATACAGTGTTAGATATATTAATTATAATAATTTTAGTTTTAGTAATAGTATATTCTTTTAATATAAATATATTTGAAGTGATTGGGGGATAATATGTTTGAAATCTTTAATGAAACAGGAAAAGAAATACAAGAAATTGATAAATTACAAATATATATGGAATTTGTGGTCAAAAAATTAAAAATAAAAAAAGGTATATTTAATATAATATTTGTAACTAATGAAGAAATACATAAAATAAATAAAGAATATCGTAAAGTAGATAGAGTAACAGATGTAATATCATTTGCTTTAGAAGATAATAAAGATATTGAATATAAAGATTTTAGATTACTAGGAGATATTTACATAGCAATAGATGTCGCCTACGAACAAGCAATAGAATATAATCATTCAAGAGAAAGAGAAGTATGCTTTTTAGCAACACATGGACTTTTACATTTACTTGGATATGATCATATGACAGAGGAAGAAGAAAAAGAAATGTTTGGTAAGCAAGAAGAATTACTTAATGCTTATGATATAAAAAGATAGTAATAATAAAAATAACTGCTAGGAGGAACATTTAATGTCTATAAGAACAAAAAGAAAAAGAAAGTTTAGTAGTAGCTTTAAAGATTGTTTAAATGGATTTAAATATATAAATACAAATGAAGATAATTTTAAAAGAGAAATATTTCTAGGTATAATAGCACTTTTATTATCTTATATATTAAAGGTAAGTAAAATAGAATTCATCATAGTAATCATAATGATAGCATTAGTATTAGTATGTGAAGTAATTAATACTACAGTAGAAAAAATAGTAGATCTAATATGTCCAAATTATAATAAACTAGCAGGAGAAATAAAAGATATAGCAGCTTTTGCAGTATTACTCATGTGTATCTTTGCATTAATTATAGGAGCAATAATATTTATACCCAAAATAATAATTTTACTAGGAGGAATATAATGGAAGAAAGCTTAAAAAGATTATTAAAAAATAGTTATAGTCCATATTCAGGATTTAAAGTAGCAAGTATTTGTCTAATGAAAGACGGAAAGAGTTTTGGTGGAGTTAATGTAGAAAATGCTTCATATGGAGGAAGTATATGTGCTGAAAGAGTAGCAATAACTTCAGCAGTAGCAAGTGGTTATAAAAAAGGCGATTTTAGCAAACTATATGTAATGTGTGATAGCCCCAAAATATCTTCTAGTTGCTTTATATGTAGACAGATGATAAACGAATTTTTTGATAAAGAGTCAGAAATAGTATTTTATAGTAATGATGGAGAAAAAGAGACATATTTAGTAAAAGATTTATGTCCATATCCTTTTGGAAGTAGTGATTTAAAATAAAGTGATATTAAAGTATCACTTTTTATTTATTCCCTTGTTAATTTCATATATTTATGATAAAATTAGTTTGTATTGAAAGAGAGGAAAATAAGTATGAAAAGTGGATTTGTTAGTTTTGTCGGACGACCAAATGTAGGAAAAAGTACATTATTAAATAGTATTTTAGGAAAGAGAATAGCTATAACATCAGATAAACCACAAACAACAAGAAATATGATACAAGGAATATATAATGATGAAGATACACAAATAGTATTTGTAGATACTCCTGGTATTCATAAACCAAAAAGTAAATTGGGAAAAGTATTAAATAAACAAGCATACTTTACTATAAATGATGTAGATATAGTTATTTTAGTCGTAGATATTTCAGAAAAAATAGGTACTGGAGACAAGTTTGTTATTGATATATTAAAAAATATTGAAGATAAACCAGTATTTTTAGTAATAAATAAAATAGATAAACTACCTAAAGAAGAAATACTAAAAAAAATAGATGAATACCAAAAAATATATGATTTTGATGAAATAATACCAGTATCAGCAAGAAAAAAAGATAATACTGACAGATTACTTAATGTAATAAAAAAATATTTACCAGATAATATTAAATATTTTGATGATAATATAATTACTAGTAGTTCTCCTTCATTTATAATATCAGAATTTATAAGAGAAAAAGTACTAGATTTAACAAATGAAGAAGTTCCTTATGCAGTAACTTGCTTAGTTGAAGAAATTGAAGAAGATGAAAGAACAATGAATATTAATGCTACAATCATTGTGGATAGAGAGAATTTAAAAAAGATAATAATTGGAAAAAATGGTAATATGATAAAAGAAATAGGAATAAGAGCAAGAAAAGATATAGAAAAATATTTCAATAAAAAAGTATACTTAGAATTATTTGTAAAAGTAATACCAAAATGGCGAGATAAAGAAAAGTTTTTAAACATGATTGGATATAAAGATTTTTTGAATAAATAATATTAAAAAGTAACATTATATAACTAGGGTGATAAAATGAATAAAGAAGATCTTTGGTTGTTATTTAAAAAAACAGGAAAAATAGAATATTATTTAAAATATAAAAGCCTTATAAAAGAGAAGTGATAGTAAATGTATAAAAAAATAAAAGGAATAGTCATTAATGAATATCCCTTTGAGGAAAATAGTAAAATAATAAATGTATTTACCGAAGAAAAAATAATAGGTATTCTTGCTAAAGGAGCAAAAAAAATAAAAAGCCCCTTTTTTAGTACAACCGCAAGATTTAATTATAGTAACTTCAATATTAAATATAAAGAAAATGGACTTTCAACATTAGTGGATTCTGATACCATAAATAATTATAGTAATATAAAAAAAGATATAATAAAAATAAGTTATGTTACATATATAACAGAATTAGTAACAAAAGTTTATAAACATGATAATAATAAAAACATATATTATTTATATATATCATGTTTAAATAAAATAAATGAAGGCTTTAATCCAAGAATAATTACTACAATATTAAAATTAAAATTATTAGATTACTTAGGTATAAAACCTATAATAGATAGATGTGTTGTATGTGGTACTAAAAACGAAATTGTAACTATATCAAGTTATCTTGGGGGACTTGTATGTAAAAATTGTCTAAAAAATGAAAAAATAGTAAGTTTGAAAACAATAAAATTAATAAGAATGCTATATTTAGTAGATATAGCAAAAATAAGTAAATTAGATATTAATGAAGAAATAGTAGAAGAATTAGAAAGATTTACTGAAGATTATTATGAAAGATATTCAGGAATATATTTAAAAAGTAAAATATTATTAGAAGGTATTAAATAAGATATAATAGGTGATATCAATGACTACATATAAGTATTTAATAATACCATTTATAACATCAATAGTATGTCAAAGTATAAAAATATTAATAGAAACTATTAAGTATAAAAAAATAAATATAGAAAGATTTTTTGATGGAATGGGAGGAATGCCAAGTACACATTCATCATTAGTAAGTAGTCTAACCACAATAATATATATAGATTATAGTTTCACTTCTCCTATATTCGCTATAAGTTTATTTTTTTCTCTCATTGTAATATATGATTCAATGGGAATAAGATATGAGAGTGGAAAACAAGCAGAAGTATTAAATGGAGTAATAGGAACCAACTTAAGAGAAAAAATAGGACACCAACCAATAGAATGCTTAGTAGGAGTAATACTTGGAATAATATTAAGTATAATATTAAATAATATTATAAGTTAAAGACAATTAATGTTGTCTTTTTTTGTCTAACTATATTTATTCTAAAAGCAAAATAATCTATATATTATTTAACATAAGGAGGATTCTTATGTTAAATAATAAAGGACTATCAAATAAAGAAGTAATAGAATCAAGAAAAAAATACGGAAGTAATAATATAACAGGAAAAAACAAAAATACATTTCTAAGTTTATTTATCGAAACATTAGGAGATCCAATAATCAAAATACTATTAATAGCACTTGCCATAAAAACCATATTTTTATTTAAAGATTTTGACTATTTCGAAACAATAGGTATAGTAGTAGCCATAATGGTAACATCTTTAATATCCGCAATAAGTGAATATGGTTCAAATAAAGCATTTCAAAGAATGCAAGAAGAATCCTCAAAAATAAACATTAAAGTAAAAAGAGAAGGAAATATTACTGAAATAGGAATAGATGATGTAGTAGTAGGAGATCAAGTAATCTTAACTAGTGGTGATAAAGTACCAGCAGATATCACATTAATAGAAGGGAAACTATCTGTAGATGAATCATCATTAAATGGTGAAACAAAAGAAGTATATAAAGAAAGCACAAAAGATATAAAAACCACCTTAGAGAATAATAAAGTTTTTCGAGGTACAACAATATATGATGGCTATGCAGTAGGTATAGTAACAAAAGTAGGTATGGATACAATATATGGTAAGATGGCAAAGTCATTAATTGAAAAAGAAGAAGATTCACCATTAAAGATAAGATTAACCAATTTAGCTAAAATAATAAGTAAAATAGGATATGTAGCAGCAATTTTAATCGCAGTTTCCTATTTATTTTCAAAAATATTTATTCTAAATAATTTCAATTTAAATATAATAAGAAGCATATCACTTAATACATTTATAGGATATTTACTCGAAGCAATGACACTCGCAGTTTCAGTTTTAGTAATGTCAGTACCAGAAGGCTTACCGATGATGATAACATTAGTATTATCAACAAATTCAAAAAAGATGCTTAAAGATAATGTCTTAGTAAGAAAAATGGTAGGAATAGAAACAGCAGGATCATTAAATATTCTTTTTACAGATAAAACAGGAACAATAACTAAAGGAAAAATGGAAGTAGTAAAAGTAATAACAGGTAACTTAAAAGAATATACATCAAAATTAGAATTAAAAGAACCATATCAAACTATATTAGAAGACTCCCTAATTTATAATAATGAAAGTGAATATGATAAAATAAGTCATAATTTAATTGGAGGAAATATTACAGATAAAGCACTCTTATCATATGCTGGTAAAATTAAAGAAGAAAACATCAAAATAATAGATAAAATAATATTTAATAGTAAAAATAAATATTCTATTAGTATAATAGAAAAAAATAATAAAAAGATAAAGTTAATAAAAGGAGCACCAGATAAAATAATAAAATATACATCAAGTTACATAGATGAAAATGGAAAAGTAAAAGAATTAGACAAAGATAGATTAATAAATTATATCAATAAAGAAACCTCAAATGGTTTAAGAGGGGTAGCATTATCCATATCAGAGAGTATATATCCAACAGATAGTCAAAGAAGAAGCATTCTAGTAGGAGTAGTTTTTATTAAAGATGAAATAAGAAAAGAAGCCAAAGATGGAGTAGAATTAATAAAAAGTGCTGGAATAAATATTGTTATGGTTACTGGAGATTCACTAACTACTGCTAGTTCAATTGCAAGAGAAGTAGGAATATTAAATAATAAAGAAGATATAATTTTAACCTCAAATGAATTAGAAAAATTAAGTGATGAAGAAGTAAAAAAAATATTACCAAAGTTAAAAGTAGTAGCAAGAGCTCTTCCTGAAGATAAAAAAAGATTAGTAATGTTAGCAAAAGAAATAGGATTAGTAGCAGGAATGACTGGAGATGGAGTAAATGATTCAATAGCATTAAAGAAATCAGATGTATCATTTGCCATGGGAAGTGGTACTGAAGTAGCAAAAGAAGCATCAAATATAGTAATAACAGATGATAATATATTATCAATATCAAAAGCAATATTATATGGAAGAACTATATTTAAAAATATTAGAAAGTTCATTATTTTTCAATTAACAATTAATTTAGGAGCAACTTCCCTTGCCTTAATAGGACCATTTATTGGAGTACCAAGTCCAATTACAGTAATACAAATGTTATGGATAAATATGGTAATGGATACACTAGCAGCACTTGCTTTCTCATATGAAGTTCCAAGAATAGAATATATGAAAGAAATGCCTAAGAAAAAAGAAGAATTCATCATAAATAGATATATGTTTAATGAAATAATAATATCAGGAATATATTTATTAATAGTATGTTTATTATTTTTAAAATTACCATTAGTAAGAACTATTTTTATAGATACTAACCACTACATGACAGCCTTCTTTACATTATTTATTTTACTAGCAGTTAATAATTTATTTAATGCAAGAACTCATAGATTAAATATATTTAGTCATATTAAAGAAAACAAAATATTTATATTAATAATAATATTTATTATATTTGTACAAATATTTATTATTTATTCAGGAATAACAATATTTGGTACAACACCAATTAATATCAAAGAAATAACTTTTATATTTATAATAGCATTAACAATTATACCAATAGATTTTATAAGAAAAATAATATTAAAAAGAATAAAAAGAAATACTGGAGTATAAAATTATCAAATAATCCATTATATATTTATCATATTATCTGATAATTGACAATTAAAAATAAATTTGCTATAATACATGTGCTCAAAAAGGAGGAAATATGAAATTAAATGATAAAGGAATAAAATTTTATGATTATATAGAAGTATTAGATATGAATGATGATTGTTATATATATAATGTATTTTACTCTAAACAATATGGTTTTTGCTTGACAACAGAAGATGAACCATTAATAAAATTTCTTCATCTAAACAATTCAAGATTAGAATCATATTATGTAAATGGAGAAGTAAAAACAACACATCCAGAAATAAAATCAATTAAAGTAGATAATAAATGGTTAGAAAAGAAACAAAAAGGATTTAGTATAGAGGGAATGCTTCTTCTATATAATGAAGAAATGGGAATAAAGTATAATCTAAATGAAGAAGAACATTATAATAAATATCCAAAAGAAAATAAAAAAATAAAGATAAAAGAGAAAATAGAAAATAGAAAATAAAAAGGAGAATAACTAAATTCTTCTTTTAATTAAATCTTGCTAAAAAAAAACAAATGCTATATAATAGAGTAGAAAAAGGTGAAATATGAAAGATTTAGAAGAATATGCTAAAAAGAATAAAATACCAATAATGCAAAAAGATGGTATTTTATATTTAATAAATTACATAAAAGAAAATAATATAGAGAATATATTAGAAATAGGTAGTGCAATAGGTTATTCATCAATAATGATGGCAAGTATTAATAAAAATATCAAAGTAACAACCATAGAAAAAGATACAGTAAGATATCTAGAAGCAGTATCTAACATTCAAAAATATAATTTAAATAAACAAATAAAAATCATAAACAAAGATGCTACTGAAGTAGAGATTAATGATAAATTTGACTTAATATTTATAGATGCATCAAAAGGAAAAAATACTTTCTTTTTTAATAAATTCAAAGATAATCTAAATAAAAATGGAACAATAATTACTGATAATTTATCATTTCATGGATTAGTAGAAGATGAAAGTTTAATCAAAACAAAAAATCAAAGAGGAATAGTAAACAAAATAAAAGATTTTAAAAGTTTCCTAGATAACAATGAAGAATTTAAAACAATTTATATCCCATCAGGAGATACACTAGCTATATCTAAAAGGAGAGACGAAAATGAATAATTTAGTAGTAATTCCAAATAAAAAAGAAGATATTAAAAATATTTTAAAAAAAGATATTCATGGATTAATCTTAGGTATTAAAGGATTATCTATTTATCCCTTAGAATTAGATATAGAAGATATTATAGAGATTGCTAATAATACCAATAAAGAAATAACTGTGGCTATGAATAAAATGATACATAATAAAGATTTATCATTAGTAAGAGAAGTACTTGGTAAAATAAAAACTAGTAAAATAAAAAAGATTATGTTCTATGATTTAGGTATTTTTAATATATGTAAAAATATGCATATTGATAAAGAATTAATACTTAGTGAGGAACATTTAAATGCAAGCATTAGTAGTAATAAATTCTATTATGATACTGGTATTAAAAATACTTTTATCACTTCAGATATTACATATGAAGAATTACTAGAAATAAAGAATAATACTAAGATGAATATCTATTATACAGTGTATGGTTACTTACCAATATTTTACTCTCGTAGATATCTTCTTACTAATTATTTTAAATATATAAATAAAGAGATGAAAGATGATACTTATTATATATTTAATAAAGAATTAAGATATATGATAAAAGAATATAACTATGGTACTATTATTTATAGTCCATTAATTAATTTAATAAATGAAGTAGATAAAATTAAAGATATTGATAATCTAGTTATCGATTTATCTTATACTGATAATATTGCTGTAATAGATAAGTTTATTAATAATGAAAGTATGGATAATACTTATATTGGCTTTTTCAATAAGAAAACAATATATAAATTAAAAGATGAAAAATAATCATTAAAATAACATTATAAGGAAGATGATGTATATGAAAAAAATAGAATTATTAGCACCTGCGGGTAATTTAGAAAAATTAAAATTTGCCTATCTCTATGGAGCAGATGCCTGCTATATCGGAGGAAGAGATTATTCACTTAGGGCTAATGCCAAGAATTTTAGTATTGAGGAGATAAAAGAAGCATGTACTTATGCACATAATTTAAATAAGAAAGTATATGTAACAGTAAATATTGTATTTCACAGTGGAGATACTAATGGAATAAAAGAATACTTAAAAGAATTAGCAAAAATAGAAGTAGATGCTATTATAGTATCAGATCCATTTATAATAAATATAATAAAAGATAATAATATTAATCTAAAAGTACATATATCTACTCAAGCATCAACTCTAAATTATGAAACAGTTATGTTTTGGAAGAGTCTTGGAGTAGAAAGAGTAGTATTAGCAAGAGAATTATCCAAAGAAGAAATAAAAGAAATAATAGATAAAACAGGTATGGAGATAGAATGCTTTGTTCATGGAGCAATGTGTTCATCATATTCAGGAAGATGTGTATTATCTAACTATTTCACAAATAGAGATGCCAATCGTGGAGGATGTGCTCAGATATGTAGATGGGAAGCACCATTACATGATTCAAAAATGAATGAAATAAAAAGTGAAACCAAGTTTACAGCATCATCAAAAGATTTAATGATGGCTTCGAAAATAAAAGAAATGATTGATATAGGGATAGTATCATTAAAAGTAGAAGGAAGAATGAGAAGTAATTACTATGTAGCAACAGTAATAAATACATATAGAAATATTATAGATGATTACTATGATAACAAATTAACTGAAGAAAAAATGAACTATTATATCAAAATATTAGAAAGAGTAGCCAATAGAGAAGCAACAGTTCAATTTTGGAATAAACTACCAACCGTAAATGAACAATATTATTTAGGAAGAAATGAAGAATCAAATCAAGATTTTTTAGGAATAGTAACAGACTATGATGAAAATACACAAATGGTTACAATTACTGAAAGAAATCATTTCCAAACAGGACAAGAAGTAGAAGTATTTGGTCCAAATATTAAACCATTTTCTTTTATAGTACCAGATATATATAATGAAGAAGGAGAAAAAGTAAATGTAGCAAGACATCCTGAGGAAATATTAAGATTCAAATTAAATAAAAAAAGTATATAAAAATGATATAATTAGAATAAAAATAAGTTAATATTTAATTAGTTAATGAATATAATACTAAAGTACAAAAACTATTGACAAAAAGATTAAAATCTAGTACAATTGTGAATTGTAATGAAAACAAAAAATTAATGAGGTGAAAACAAAAAATGAAAGATAATAAAGTATATCTAACAGATGAAGGATTTCTTGAGTTAGAAGAAGAATTAAATGAATTAAAAAATGTTAAAAGACCTGAAGTAATAAAAGCTCTAAAAGAAGCTAGAGCACTTGGAGATTTGTCAGAAAATGCTGACTATGATGCTGCTAGAGCAGAACAAGCACAAGTAGAAGGAAGAATACAAGAATTAGAAAAAATTATAGAAAATGCTCATATCATACAAAAAGGAGAAACAGACAAAGTAGCACTTGGTACCACTGTTAAGATAAAATATGTAGATGATGATGAAATAGAAGAATATAGAATAGTAGGATCAAAAGAAGCAGATCCATCAAATAATAAAATATCTAATGAAAGCCCAATAGCTAAAGCAATAATGTCCGCAAAAGTAGGAGAAGTAAGAAAAGTAGAATCTCCTAATGGAGAATATGAAGTAGAAATAATAGCAATTTTTTAGGAGGTAAATAAAATGAAAAAGCAAATTAACTACAAAGTAAGTGGAGAAGAATGGAAAGAAGCAAAAGATAGAGCATTTAACAAAATAGTAAAGAAAGTAAAAATAGATGGTTTTAGAGAAGGAAAAGTACCTAGAAATATCTTTGAAAAAAAATATGGAACCAGTGATATTATTACAAATGCAATGGAAGAAATGATTGATGAAAAATATAAAGATATAATTGTATCAGAAAAATTAGTTCCAATATTAGAACCAAAATTAGAAATAGTAAAAGCAGATGATGAAGGCTTTGAAGTAAATATGACATTTATTCTAAATCCAGAAGTAAAACTTGGAGATTATAAAGATCTAAAAATAAAAAAAGATGCAGTAAAAGTAACTAAAAAAGAAATAGAACATGAAGTAGGACATATCTTAGATAGATATGCAGAATTAGTATCTAAAGAAGGAAAAGCAGAACTAGGAGATACAGTAATTATTGATTTCAAAGGATTTAAAGATAATAAAGAATTTGATGGAGGAAGTGCAGAAGGATATTCATTAGAACTTGGTAGTCATACATTTATTCCTGGATTTGAAGAAGGAGTAATAGGAATGCAAAAAGAAGAATCTAAAGATATAAACCTAACATTCCCAGAAGATTATATGTCTAAGGATTTAAGAGGTCAATCAGTAGTATTTAATGTAGTATTACATGATATCAAAAAGAGAGTTATTCCAGATTTAGATGAAGAATTCTTCAAAGATTTAGATATGGAAGGAGTATCTAATAAAGAAGAATTAGAAAAAGTAGTTGAATCAGAAATTAGAGTACAAAAAGAACAAGATGCTGATAATAAGTTTATTGAAGATCTACTAGAAGCAGCATCAAAAAATATGACTATAGAAATAGATGAAGAAATAATAGATGCAGAAACAGATAGAATGTATAAAGATTTTGTTCAAAGACTAAAAATGCAAGGAGTAGATGAAGAATTATACTATGCATATTCAGGAGCAAAAAAAGAAGATATCATGAAGGAAATGAAAACTGAAGCAGAAAAAAGAGTAAAATATCGTTATTTACTTGAAGCAATAGTAAAAGAAGAAAAGATAAAAGTAACAGATAAAACTGCAAAAGATGAAGTTAAGAAAATGGCAGACATGTATCATATGACAGAAGAAGAAATAATGAAAGAATTAGGTACATTAGAAGTTGTTAAATATGATTTAGCTATGCAAAAAGCAATTGAAGTTTTAAAAGAAAATAATTAGTTAGTAGGAGAATAATATGACAATATTTAAAGCGATAATACTTGGAATTATTCAGGGGATTGCTGAGTTCTTACCAATATCATCATCAGCACATTTAATAATTTTTCCTTATCTATTTGAATGGGAAGAATCATCACTTGCTTTTGATATAGCTCTTCACTTTGGTACAATGATGGCTGTATTAGTGATATTCTTTAAAGATTGGTGGAACTTATTTATAGGAGCTATCAAAGATATAAAAACAAAAAAGAAAAGTACTAATGGAAAAATGTTTTGGTACTTAGTAGTAGCTACAATACCTGCAGCATTAGTAGGATTCTTTCTAGATGATATAATAGAAAAAGTAATAAGAAATAACATTTGGATAATAGCAACTGCTCTTGCAGTAATGGGACTTCTTATCTTTCTAGGAGATAAGTGGGCTTCTCACCATTATAAAAAAGAAAAAAAATTTGAAGATATAACCTTAAAAGAATCAATTATTATAGGAATATCTCAAGCATTCGCAGTTATACCAGGATTCTCTAGAAGTGGAACAACTATTCTAGCAGGAAGACTTCAAGGTATTTCTAAAGAAGCAATAACAAAGTTTACATTTCTTTTATCAGTTCCAGTAATATGCGGAGCAACTATCCTTAAAATAACTGATTTAGAATTAACTAAAGAAGTAATTATAGGTATTATATCATCATTTGCTATGGGTGTAATAGCAATAAAATTCTTACTTAATTATATTAAAAAACACGATTTTTCAGTATTTGCTTTTTATAGAGTAATACTTGCATTAATTGTATTCGTAAAATTAATATTTTTCTAATATTAATTTTCTTCTGCTGATTTAGTATAGTGGTAGTACAGAAGCATGGTAAGCTTCAGGGGTAAGTTCAATCCTTACATTCAGCACCATTTTAATTTAAAGGGCAGGTTGATGCCTGTTTTTTTTATATCCCCTTAAGCCTAAGTCTTAAGGGGCACGAGTAAGCCTTTAGGTCTTCCTCGTGAAGTAAAAAATCACAGTAATTATAATATAAATATTATATAATAATAGACTTTTTAAAAGAAATCTGATAAAATAATAAATGTGATGAAATATGAGATTAAAAAACATTAAAGGTGCCAGTGAAAAAATATTAAAGGGAAAATATTTTATAAATAATCCTAGTGAATATAAAGGAAAATGGAATAAATTATTTAATAATAGCAATCCCATCTACATAGAAATAGGTATGGGAAAAGGAAAGTTTATAATAAAAAATGCCATAGAGAATCCCAATATCAACTATATAGGAATAGAAATGTATGATTCAGTCATTTTAAGAGCAGTAGAAAAAACTAATGATCTAGAATTAAATAATTTATATTTAATTAGAATGGATGCCAGATTAATAAATGATATTTTTAATAAAGAAATAGATTTAATATATTTAAATTTTTCTGATCCATGGCCAAAAGAAAGACATGCTAAAAGACGATTAACTAGTCCTATATTTTTAGAAAGATATGATAGTATATTTAAAAATAGTAAACATATTATAATGAAAACAGATAATAAAGATTTATTTAATTATTCTGTAGAATCATTAAAAGAATATGGATATAATATAAATGATATAAGCTATGACTTACATAAAGATAAAAATAACATTATAACAACAGAATATGAAGATAAGTTTACTAATATGGGAATTAAAATTAACTATTTAGATGCAACTAAAGAATAAACCAAAAAAGTAAGGAGAAAGAATTATGAAAGTATTTAATAAATTAAATATAAATCCTACAAATATGAATTTATATAGTGCTGCAGTTACTCATTCATCATTTACTAATGAAAATCCCAGCTATCCAGATTATGAAAGATTAGAATTTCTAGGAGATGCTGTACTAGAAATTATAATTAGTGAATATTTATATAAAGAGCGAAAACTAGAAGAAGGAGTAATGACAAGAATGAGAGCTTCCTATGTGTGTGAGGAAGCATGTGCAACATATGCCAAAGAAATAGGGTTAGAACAAGATATTAGAGTAGGTAGTGGTGAAGAAGTAAATCAAACTATTCTAGCAGATGTATTTGAAGCTTTTGTAGCAGCCTTATATTTAGATCAAGGCTATGAATTCACTAAAGATTTTGTTTTAGAAATAATATTAAAATATATTGAAAAAGAAGTAGATTTCTTACATGATTATAAAAGTACATTACAAGAATTAGCACAAACAGTAAAAAAATCAATTATATATGAAGTAATAGATGAAGAAGGACCTGCTCATAATAAAAAGTTTACTTCAATAGTAAAAATAGATGGAATAATTATGGGTAAAGGAACAGCAGGTAGTAAAAAAGCCTCAGAACAAGAAGCTGCAAAAGATGCATTAAGCAAAAGAGCAGGAATAAAGTAGGAGAAATATGAAAATACATACTGTAATAGTAGGATCATTAGAAGAAAATTGCTATATTTTAGAAAAAGAAAACAAAGTTTTAGTAATTGATCCAGGCGACGAAATAGAAAAAATAAAAAAAGTAATTGGTAGTAAAGAAGTACTTGGAGTATTAATTACTCATAATCATTTTGATCATGTAGGAGCTTTATCATACTTTAATAAAAAAAATATTTATTCATTTAACAATTTAGAAGAAAAAGAATATATAATAGATTCTTTTAAATTTGATGTAATATTTACTCCTGGTCATTCAATAGATTCAATAAGTTACTATTTTAAAGAAGAAAACTTATTATTTGGAGGAGATTTTATCTTTCACTTAAGTATAGGAAGATGCGACCTACCTGGAGGAGATTATAATAAAATGTTAAATAGCATTAGAAAGATAAAAAAATATCCTGATAATATGATAATATATCCAGGACATGGAATTCCTACTACACTAAAAAATGAGATAGAAAATAATATATATTTTAAGGAAGTATAATTATGAAAAAAATAATAGAATTATTAGCAAAAAAACATAAAAAGATAAGTACTATGGAGTCTTGTACTGGCGGTGGAGTAGCTAATGCTATAACAAATATAGAAGGTGCAAGTAGTGTATTAGAGTTTAGTGCAGTAACTTATTCAAATGAATATAAAATAAAAATGGGAGTAAATAAAGATATAATAGAAAAATATAGTGTTTATTCATTAGAAACAGCAAAAGAAATGAGCAAGTGTATCAGCAATTATGCTAATTCAAATTATGGAATAGGAATTACTGGTAAAATGAATAAAGAAGATATAAATAATCCATACGGAGAAAATAATAAAATCTTTATTAGTATATATGATAGAGATAACAATAAATACTATAATAAAGAAATAATTGCTTCACAAAAAACAAGAAAAGAAAATAAAGAATTAGTAATTAATGAAATAATATATATATTAAATAATATATTAAAGTAAACCTTTAGAATTGACTATGTCAATTCTTTTTATTTAAATAATATAAGCAAATTAAATAATTAAAGTTATTTCCACTTCATAAATTATTATGAAAGGAGTATGAAAATGAGAGAAGACTGTAGAAAAAAAGAAGATCAACATGAATGTCCAATACATAGAGGTTGTTTTCCAATTATAATAGGTCCTACAGGCCCAACAGGCCCAACAGGTCCAGCAGGGGGCCCAACTGGACCAATCGGACCAACAGGCCCAACAGGACCAACCGGACCAACAGGACCAACTGGAACCGCAGGACTAATTGG
>CAMFBT010000010.1 GCA_945948625.1 uncultured Mycoplasmatota bacterium
AAATGATATATTTAGGATTTCTATATCCAATAAAAAAGAAAAATTATAAAATGTTCTATATAATGTTATTTACTGAAGTAGCAGTATCAACACTAATACTATGTTTCGTACCATTTACTATAGGAATAATAATATGTATAATAATGTTATTTATAATAAATATATTATTTGCAGCTAACTACAATATGATAGTAATAGAAGAATTATTAAAAAGAGGTTATGTACCATTAGACTATAATTCATCTGATATTTTAATAAAAGAAGGAATATATTTTAAACTTCAATAAATATATATTCCTTTTAAAATTATTAAAAAATTACTAAAAAATATATCATTTTAAAAAAAAATATGATATACTTTAATACAGAATAATGGGAGTTGTGATATTGTGGAAAAAAACTTTAAAACTATCAATGAACAAGTAGAAATTTTAAAGAATAAAGGATTAATAATTGAAGATGAAATATCTGTAAAAGAAACATTATTAAGAGAAAATTACTTTTTCATTATGGGATATCGCCATGTATTTATGACATCACCAAAAGAAAGAAAGTTTATACCAGGTACAACATTTGATGAAGTATACTCATTATTCACATTTGATAGGAATTTTAGAAATATAATATTTAAAAATGTATTAGTTATCGAAAATCAATTAAAATCAGTCATATCATATCAGTTATCAAAAAAATATGGTTATAAAGAAAAAGATTATTTAAATCCGAAAAATTTTACACAGGATCATAATAAAGTTAGAAGAGTAAGAGATTTAATTGACAAAATGAAAAGACAAATAAGAATAAATGCTACTACTCATAATGCAACTATTCACTACATGAATAATTATGGTTATATACCATTATGGGTATTAGTAAAAGTATTATCTTTTGGTATCGTTTGTGAATTATATACCATACTAAAGAAAGAAGACCAAATAGAAATAGCGGAAGTATTTAATACAACTCCACAAGTATTAGAAGATATATTAATAATACTTTCAAATTATCGTAATTTATGTGCTCATGAAGATATTGTATTTGAGCATAAAACAGAAAGAGTTATTCCCGACACAAAATATCATAATCTAATGAATATACCTCAAATGGATGGAGAATATATTTATGGCAAGAATGATTTATTTGCAGTAATTATTATATTTAAAATATTGCTAAAAAATAAAGAGTTTAGATTAATGATGAAAGAAATAGAATATGAAATAGAATTATTAGATGGAAGAATAGATAGCGTATCAATAAATAAAATTTTAGATAGAATGGGATTTCCCCAAAATTATATTGAATTAATAGAAAAGTAGGTGAAAAAATGAATAAAAAAAATAATAAAATAATATTACCTCTTCTAGTATTTATAGCATTTATTGGAGGAGCAATTTGGTCATATTTAGTAATAAATCAATTAGATAAAGGAAGTGTAGTATCAACATCAAAAGGTGGTAACTATACAATAAATGAAAACAGTATATCAGGAGCAGTAGATAAAGTATATGATGCCACTGTTACAGTATCAACATATAAAGATGGAAAAGCTATATCTACAGGAACAGGATTTGTTTATAAAAAAGAAGGATCAACAGCATATATAATGACTAATAATCATGTGATATCAGGAGGAGATTCTGCCAAAGTAATATTTAGTGATGGAACATCAGCAGATACCAAAATATTAGGAGGAGAGACATACTCTGACATAGCAGTATTAACAGTAAGTTCAGCAAGTATTAAACAAGTAGCAACAATAGGAAACACAGAAAATATAAAATTAGGAGACACAACATTTGCTGTTGGAGCACCACTTGGAGATACATATAGCGGTACAGTAACAAAAGGAATACTATCAGGAAAAGATAGACTAGTAGCAGTATCATTTTCAGGTAGTACTTCAGATTACTATATGAAAGTTCTTCAAACAGATGCAGCATTAAATCCAGGTAATAGTGGAGGACCACTATGTAATGTAAATGGAGAAGTAATAGGAGTAACATCTTTAAAATTAACAGAAGAAAAAACAAGTGCTACAAATAGTTATAGTGTAGAAGGAATGGGATTTGCTATTCCAATTGAAGATGCATTATATTATGCTGGAATAATAGAAAAAGGTGAGTCAGTAAAAAGACCATATATTGGAATAAGTATGTTAGATATAACAGATAGTTATTATTTATGGCAAGCAGGAATAACACTTCCAAAAGGAGTAGATAAAGGAGTAGCTATCTTAGAAGTAGTATCATCTTCTCCAGCCGAAAAAGCTGGATTAAAGAAAGGCGATATTATAACAAAATTAGAAAAAGAAGAAATATCTTCAGTAGCAGAACTTCGTTATGAACTATATAAACATAATCCAAAAGATAAAATAACAATAACTTATAATAGAAATGGTAAAGAATTAACTACTGAAGTAACACTAGAAGAAACCAAATAACTTAAGATTATTCTTAAGTTTTTCTTTTTTCCCTAAGAGCCTAAATATAGTCTCTTTAGGGTATGAGAAAGCCTTAATATTAAGTCTTTCTCATAAATAATATAGCTATATATAATGTTATTTAACAAATAATAAAAGAAAAATAACTTTTAATAATAAAACTATTGTATTTTATCTTTAATTTTTGCTATAATAAATATGTCAAAAAGAAAGGTGAGAAAATGGAAGAATATAAAATAGTATCGCATAGTGATAAAGAAACTATATTATTAGCACAAAATATAGAGTCAGAAAAGTTTCCTAATATGGTTATATGTTTAAATGGAGATTTAGGTAGTGGAAAAACAGTATTTACAAAAGGATTTGCACATGCAATGGGAATAGATGATGTAACATCTCCAACATTTACAATAATTAAAGAATATGAAGGAGAATTACCATTATATCATATGGATGTATATAGATTAGAAGATTCAAAGGAAGATATTGGAATAGAAGAATATTTTGATAAAGGTGGAGTAACAATTATTGAATGGGCTGATATGATAAAGGATACCTTACCTGAAGAAAGATTAGAAATAAAATTTAAAATAGCGGATGATAATACTAGAGTATTAATATTAAAACCTTATGGAGAAAAATACACAAGTATTTGTGAGGCTATAGTATGATAAGTTTATTCATAGATACATCACTTGAAGATGTATCTATTGCCTTAGTAAAGGATGATAAAAAATTATCTTTAATTCATGAGAATATTCCAGGTAAACATTCAATATATGTTACAAAATATATAGATGATATATTAAAAGAAAATAATTTATCCCCAGAATCTGTTGACGAAATAATTGTAGTAAATGGACCAGGATCATTTACAGGTATCAGAATAGGAGTAACAATAGCAAAAATGTTTGCATACTTAGAAAATATTCGTATAGTAACTATAACTTCATTAAAAGCAAGAGTAATTGGAGAAAAATCAAATTATTTATTAACAACTATAGATGCAAAACATGGAAATTATTATGTAGGATTATATGATGAAAATTATAATACTATTGAAGAAAAATTTTCAAATGAAGAAGAAATAGAAAAATTAATAAATAAGTTTTCCCCAAAAATTGTTGATAGAGAAAAACCATATAATATAGAAGAAATAGTAAAATATAGTAAAAAATTAGAAAGTGAAAATCCACATTCTGTAAATCCAATATATCTAAAATTACCAGAGGCAATGGAGAAAAAATGTTAAGAGAAGTAGTAAAAGATGATCCAAGTCCTTATGTAAAATATATAGAATATATAGATAATAATATAGTAAAAGGTTATCTAAAATATTCACTTATTTATGATAGAATAGAAATAGATAATGTATATGTTGAAAAAGAATATCGTGGACAAGGAATAGGTAATAAATTAATGAGTAGATTAATAAGTATAGCAACAGAAAATAAAGTAACAAATATAACACTAGAGGTAAGAATAGGAAATATTGTAGCAAGAAATCTCTATAAAAAGTTTGGATTTCATGAAGTAGCATTAAGAAAATTTTATTATGGAGATGAAGATGGAATACTAATGGAAAAACAGGTGATTTAAAATGAAAGATGTATATATATTAGCAATAGAATCAAGTTGCGATGAAACAAGCATGAGTATTATCAAAAATGGAAGTATTGAAATAGCAACAGTAGTATTAAGTCAGATAGATATTCATAAAAATTATGGTGGAGTAGTACCAGAGATAGCAAGCCGTAACCACATTGAAAATATAACAATTGTACTAGAAGAATTACTTACAAAAGCAAATATGAATTTAGACGATATAACTGCAGTAGCAGTAACATATGGTCCAGGACTAATAGGCAGTTTATTAATTGGTGTTCAAGCAGCTAAAACAATATCTTTGGTAACAGGAAAACCACTAATTCCAGTACATCATATCATAGGACATATTTATGCAAATAATTTAGAAGAAAGACTAAAATTCCCTTTAATAGCATTAGTAGTAAGTGGTGGTCATACTGAATTAATCTATATGAAAGAAGATTATTCATTTAAAAAAATAGGATCAACACTAGATGATGCAGTAGGAGAATGTTATGATAAAGTAGCCAAAGTATTAGATATACCATATCCTGGAGGACCAACAGTAGATAAGTTAGCTCATATTGGAAAAGATACATATAACTTACCATATCCACTGGATGATAATACATATAATTTTAGTTTCAGTGGAATAAAATCCGCAGTCATAAACTTAGTACATAACGAAATACAAAGGGGAAATAAAATAAATAAAGAAGATTTATGTACAACATTCCAAAATAGAGTAGTAACAATATTAACAAAGAAAACAATGAGAGCAATAAAAGAATATAATGTAAAAACATTAGTAGTAGCAGGTGGTGTATCAGCAAATCTTGGCTTAAGAGAAAAAATATCAGAAGAATGCCAAAAAGAAAATATCCATGTTTCTTTCCCAAAACTAAAATATTGTACAGATAATGCCGCTATGATAGGAGCAGCAGGATACTTTGCTTATCAAAAAGGAGTAACTGCGGATTTAACTTTAACAGCGATGGCAACAGATACAATATATAAAGATTGGTAATTAAGATTATAGAAATATAATCTTTTTTCTTTTAAATAGACTATCTCTATTACCAAAACAATTCATTTTACATAAAATAAAATGATTATGAATAGAGGTGAGAAATATGGAATTTATAAATAACAATACCGAATTAATAATAACCTTACTGACTATGACCTTAACTTGGATATTAGGATTTGTTTCAAAGAGATGTCCATATATAAATAACAATTTAATAATAATTCAAAATATAGTAATAGGATTAGCAGTATCAATATTTTATTTTATAATAACAAAAGATTTTAATTTAGCAATAACATTAAGTGGTCTATTAGCAGAAACAGGATATAATCTTATTCATAATATAGAGAAATTAATAAAGGAGGGAAAAGATGGTAAATATAATAAAGAAACTAGTACCGGAAAATAAATACTATCTAAAATGTCCCTATGAAATGACCCCAACAAGAATAGTAGTACATAATACTGCTAATGACGCTACTGCTAGAAATGAAATAAATTATATGACAAATAATGACTATGAAACATCATTTCATTATGCAGTAGATGATAAAGAAATAGTACAAGGATTACCAGAAAATAGAAATGGATGGCATGCATCTGATGGGAATGGCAAAGGTAATAGAGAAGGAATAGCAATAGAAATATGTTATTCAAAAACAGGAGGAGATAGATTCATCAAAGCAGAAGAAAATGCCGTAGATTTAATCGTGGATATTCTAAATAGATATAATTGGGATATAGATAGAGTAACCAAACACCAAGATTATACAAATAAATATTGTCCACATAGAACATTAGATTTAGGATGGGATCGTTTTCTAAATATGATAAGTGAAAAATTATCAGAGACAAAAGCACGCCCATTCCTAGTAGGAGAAACAGTCTATAACACTGAAGATATTTATTTAACAGAAACCGCAGGTTATGGAGGCAAAGAAATACTACTAACAAAAGATACTGAGTCAATAGTAAAAAAATACCACTATAACAAAGAATTATATATGGCACTAGGAACAGAAAAAACATATTACGATGCAGCTTGGACTAATAATTATAGTAAGTTTACAACAAAAAAACCATCGGTAGAAGAAACAAAAGAAGATAATGAAGAAATAATTAAAGATCCAGAAAAGGAAGATACTACTAATAATAATGATAAAGAAACAAAAAGAGAAAATCCAATGTTATGGTTGTTAGATAAAATAATAAAATTCATAATAAAAATATTTAAAAGAAGGAACAACTAGTCCTTCTTTTAAATATTCTAAAAATTCACATTATTATTTTATACTTTATTTATCCATTTTTTTCCATCTACAATCCTTGTTACTAACATACTACTTGCAGAATCACCAACAACATTTAATACAGTAGCGGGTGCATCTATAATAGTAGCTATAATAGTTAATATAGGTAAACATTGAATTGGGAATCCCATAAGACTTATTATTAGCATTTCTGATATTGTTCCGCCACCAATAGGAACAGCTGTAATAAGTAAAGTTGCAAGTAGAGAAACCCCAAGTACTTTAATTATAGTTACATCCATACCAAATAAGTATACTAAGAACATAATTTTAAATACACTACCAATAATTGATCCATCTTTATGGAATGATGTTCCAAGTGGAATAGTAGTATCTGCTATATCACTTGGTACACCTATATTTTTTGCACATTTAGTATTTATAGGAATGCAAGCTGCAGAAGAACATGTTGCTAAAGCTGTAAGTGTAGCAGGTATAATATTTTTCCAATATAATATAAATCCTTTTTTACCTCCTGCTATAAAAGCATATATAGAATAAACTATAAAATAAACTACTAAACAAGCAATTACATAAATAACAAATGTTTTTAAGTAACCAATAACAATAGTTTTTCCAAAAGTTCCTATAAATGCTGCTAAGTAACAGCCTAAACCAATTGGCGCATAATACATAATTATTTTAAAGAATTTTTGTAAAACTTCATTAAAACTTTCTAAAACTTTTAAAGCATAATTTCCTTTATCTTTTGCTAAATTAATACTTAATCCTATAAGTATAGAAAATATAATTAATGGAATAATATTATCTTTTGAAATTATTTTAACAAAATCATCAGTGCTAATTGCTTTAATTGTTCTTTCTAATATATTTAAACTTTCCGTATTTTCTTCTATACTTGTATCAAATACTTCTTTAATTGCTCCAGCATCTTCAGCATTTACTAAGTTTATTCCAGTACTTAAAGTACCTATCAAAACACTTATTAATGAAGTAATAATGAAGACAACTATTACTGAGATAAGAATTTTTCCTAGTCTTTTAGGTTGTTTCATTTTACCAATAGAAGTAGTAATAGTCAAAAATATCAAAGGAACAATAATAGTAAGTAGTAGATTAATAAATAAATCTCCAAATGGACTTAATACCTTTGCTTTTTCACCAAATATAAGACCAACAATAATTCCTATAACACAAGATAATAATAATATGATTGTAGATTTATAATTTTTTAAAAACCTTTTCATAAAAATTAACTCCTTTCCCTTTAATTATATTATTATAATACGAAAATATAAACATTTTAAAATCCACAAAAATCCACACATTATTAATTATTTTTTTAATAATTAATAAATATTACATTATATATGTTATAATGTAATTGGGTGATATTGTGACTAAAACATTTGTAAAATTAAATGATGGAAAAAACAACCTATCTTTAGGCAATTTGGTAAATATAATAAAAAAGTATTCTAAAGTAAAGGAATCTAGTATTCAACAAGAAGTATTTTGTGCTATTTTTGATATAAAAGATATAAATAACACTACTGTAAATAATTACTTAATAGGATATAGAGCAATTGGATTAAATTATAAAAAAATATATATAGATTTAAAATCCAATTTTTCAAAAAACTATAATATATTTTTTAAAAATATATCTAACATATTAACCATATTAGAGGAGCATTTATATTTAGAAGAAGAACTTACTTTAGATATTATAAATAATAATGATAAATTAAAATTAGTATGTAATGATTTATTATTACTTACAAAGGAAGATTTAGGAGTAAGTGATAGTTTTTTAATAAAAGTAAATAGATTATTTAATGAGAATAATATTTATGAATGCTTTATAGAATTCTTAATGTTTACTATATTAGAAAAAAAACAACCTATATTTATACAAAAGATAGATAAAAACATCAGAGAATATGAACTAGATGAATACTTAAAAATAAATCTATATGAAGGAATAAGTTATATTTCTAATCTTTTAGAACTAGGCAAAAAAGATAATGTGTATGCAAATGCAGAATTAGGTTCTTTAGAATATAGTGGACTTATTAATGGAAATATAGATTACGAAAAATGTTATAATTTTTATTTAAAAGCATCTAAAAAAGATCATCCAAAAGCTTGTTGGATGGTAGCAAATTTAATATTAATGAATAAAGTAGAAGAAAAAAGTATAGAAGTTATGTGGAATTATCTAAATAAAGCTTATAAATTAGGTAGTATAGCGGCTATTAATACTATAGGAAAATGCTATATGAATGGCACCACATTAGATGGTAAAAAAGATATTTCTAAAGGATTAGAATATTTCAAAAAAGCAAGCGACATGGGCTATTCTTTCTCATATAATAATTTAGGAAATTATTATGAAAAGAATAATGATATGGATAATGCATTAAAATATTATAAATTAAGTAGTGATTTAAATAATAGTTGGGCTTTAAACAAAGTAGGAGAAATATTAAGAAAAAATAATAAAACTGAAGAAGCATATTTTTATTATGAAAAAGCAATAGAATGTCCAAAAGGAGAAAGATGTTACTATGCTTATTATAACTTAGCAACCTATTATTATATGGAAGGACCAAAAAAAGATTTAGAAAAAGCAAAAGAATATTTAAATATATTTGAAAATAACAAAACTCACCTTTACTAAAAATAATATTAATGATAAAATTATATAGAGAAAAGTGAGGTAGCAAGATGCAAATACAAGAATTAAATAATGAACAACAAAAAGCAGTTAATCATATAGATGGACCTATGCTAGTATTAGCAGGAGCAGGTTCAGGAAAAACAAAAGTATTAACAAATAGAATTGCAAATTTAATAAATAAAGGTATAAATCTATATAATATATTAGCAATAACATTTACTAACAAAGCTGCTAAAGAAATGAGAGATAGAGTAGTAAAATTAATAGGGAAAGAAGCCTACAATATACAAATATCAACCTTTCATTCCTTAGGGTTAAAAATATTAAAAGAAAATTATAATTTACTAGGATATGAAAAAAACTTTACCATTATAGATAGTGATGATGTATTAACAATAATAAAAAAAATAATGAAAGATAAAAATATGTCTAAAGACAGATATAATCCTAGAGAAATAAAAAATAAAATAAGTTCTGCTAAAAATGAAATGATGAGTATAGAAGCATTTTCTAAAGTAGAATTTGATCATAATATAATTGAAGTATATAAAGAATATCAGAAAAAATTAAAAAATGGAAACTCTGTAGATTTTGAAGATTTATTAATATTACCAATTAAACTATTTAAAAACTATCCTAGAGTACTTGAAGAATATCAAGATAAATATAAATATATTTTAATAGATGAATATCAAGATACAAATGAAGCACAATATATATTCAGTAAATTATTATCTTCAAAATATAGAAATATATTTGTAGTAGGAGATAATGATCAAGCAATTTATGCTTTTAGAGGAGCAAATTATAAGAATATTCTAAACTTTGAAAAAGATTATCCAGAAGCCAAAACAATATTACTGGAAGAAAATTATCGTTCAACAAAGACAATATTAAATGCTGCAAATAGTGTCATAAAAAATAACAGAGAAAGAAAAGATAAAAATCTATGGAGTAACAATATTGAAGGAAATAAAATAAAATATAAAGAAGTAGCAAACGAAAAAGAGGAAGCATCATTTGTTGGAGAAGAAATAAAAAAACTATTATCAAAAGGAGTAAATGAAGAAGAGATAGCAGTTCTTTATCGTACTAATGCACAGTCTCGTGTAATAGAAGAAGAAATGCTAAAGAAAAATATCAAGTATAGAGTTATAGGAAGTTTCTATTTCTATAATCGTAAAGAAATAAAAGATTTACTATGCTATTTGAGATTAATAAACAACCATAAAGATGATGTAAGCTTACTTAGAATAATAAATACTCCAAGAAGAGGTATTGGTGATAAAACAATAGAAAATCTAACAGAACTAGCAGCACAGAACAATACATCATTATATGAAGCAATAGAAAAAGGAAAAGAACTAGAATTTAAAAATATAATTGAAGAATTAACAAAATCTAGCGAGTCCTTGTCTCTTACAGAATTAATAGATGAAATATTAGAAAAAAGTGGTATCAAAAAAGAATTATCAACTTCTAAATTACTTGAAGATGAAATAAGATTAGAAAACTTAAATGAATTCAAAGGAGTTACAAAAAGTTATGAAGAAGAATATGGATCTGCAACATTAGGAGATTTTCTAGATGAAATATCTTTAGTAAGTGATATGTCTGAACACCAAGATAGTTCAAATAGAGTAAGTTTAATGACTATTCATTCCGTAAAAGGATTAGAATATAACTATGTATTTATAATAGGAATGGAAGAAGGAATATTTCCTCATTATAATGCAATTAATGATGGTAGTAGTAGTGCCATTGAAGAAGAAAGAAGATTATGTTATGTAGCAATAACAAGAGCTAAGAAAGAATTATATATAACATCAGCGGACACAAGAATGTTATTTGGAAACATATCAAGAAATACACCAAGTAGATTCATTAAAGAAATAGATAAAGAATATATTGAAATAGATAAACCAACAAAAATAGAAAAAATAACAAATAAAGTAAGAAAAGTAATAGATAAAAATATAGAATATGAAATAGGAGAAAGAATATCACATACTGATTTTGGAGAAGGAATAATAATAAGTATTGATAAATCAATCTTAACTGTAGCCTTTCCTCATCCAGTAGGAATAAAAAAATTAATGAAAGGGCATCCAAATATTAAAAAAATATAAAAAGAAAAGAGGAGTTGTTATGAAGAAAATAGTAGGATTCATCATTGTCATATCATTAATGGTAGGAGAAATAATAATATTAAATAATGATATAACTAGTATAATTAAATCTAATGAAAAGATAGAAGAAGACATAAAGGCAATAGAAGAAGTAGAACAGTTAAAAGAAGAAAAAAATAGTTTAAATACAGAATTACAATCTCTTTTAACAATGGAAACATTTAGTGAAGAAGATATAAAACAAATAATGAATACTGAAAACACAATATCAAAAGATTTAGAAGAAGATATTACATCATTAGAAAATCAAATAATAAATCTAGAAGATAAACTAAATAATCTCCAAAAAGAATATTATAAGCTAGTAAAAGAAAATGAAGAAAAAAATAGTTTCTATATATCAAATGTCCCATTCATAAACCAATATCCGAACTATCCAACAGGATGCGAATCAGTAGCTTTAACAATTTTACTAAATTATTATGGAGTACAAGTAACACCAGATGATATAATTGCAAAATTACCAAAAGGAGATGTACCAACCCAAAAAAATGGTAAAATGTATGGTGGAAATCCAGAAAAAGAATTTGTTGGTAATCCATATAGTTTAAATGCATATGGAGTATACGAAAAACCAATCGCAGAAGTAGCAAATCAATATAAAAGTGGAATAAAAATAGCAACAGGAACTGAGTTTAGTAAAATATTAGAAATAGTAAAAACAGGAAGACCAGTATTAGTATGGACTTCAATGAATTTAAGTGTTCCATACATATCAAAATCATGGATATATGAGCCAACAGGAGAAACAATTTATTGGAAAGCGAATGAACATGCTGTGGTAATAATAGGATATACAGAAGATAAAGTAATTATATCAGATCCAATAAATGGAAAAGTAAAATATCAATCAAAGACAATATTTAATGAAAGATATAATTACTATGGAAAGAAGGCATTGTATTACTAATGAGAAAAAAAGAAAATAAAGTATTAAGCATAGTACTATTAATAATAACTCTAATAATATTTAGTATATTAATTTATACCTTATATCAAAAAATAACATTAAATACAAAAAATAAAGAACTAAATTCATATCTAAAAGAAAATCAAGAATTAGTAGAAGAAATAGAAAATTTAAAAAATATAAAAGAAAATTATCAATTAATAAAAGAAAATAATGAAGAATTAGAAGAGCGAAAAAAGGAATTAGATGAAAAAATAACTTCATTAAATAACAAAATAACTAAATTAGAAAAAGAAATAGATAGACTAAAATAGTATCTATTTCTTTTTATTATCATATACTATAGTGGAGGATAAATATGGATTATAGTATTTTAGTAAATAAAGATAATCCCCTACCAAGAGCACACATCCCTAATTCATTAGTAGATGCTGAAAGTAAATATAAAGAAAATATAAAGCTAGATAGATTAGCAAAAGAATCATTTGATAAATTAAAAAATGAAGCACTTCGTTATGGATATAACATAGATATAGTAAGTGGCTATCGTGACTATGATTATCAAGAAAAAATATATAATAAATTATTAGAAGAAAAAGGTTTTACTTATGCAATAACAAGAATAGCATCACCAGGAAAATCAGAACATCAAACAGGATTAGCCTTAGATTTTTGTATCTACAAAGATGAAAAATGTTACATAGAACATGATGTAGAAGATAAAATAGAGACAAAATGGATTCATCAAAATTGTCATAGATATGGTTTTATCTTAAGATATCCTTTAGATAAAGAAGATATAACCAAATATAGTTATGAGCCATGGCATTTAAGATATGTAGGTAATATTGCTAGTTATATATATAATAACAATTTAACATTAGAAGAATACAAAGAAAGAGAGTCAAGATAGATTCTCTTTTGTTATCGTCTCACACTAAAGTTGTTCGTCGTTTTCTAGAGCCTAGGTCTCTAGAAAATATTTTTGAGTCTAAGTCTCAAAAATAAATATATATTTATTAAGAATAGTTGCAATAATATAATAAATAATATATAATCATATTGTAAATAGGAGGAATACATGGACACAATAATAGGAATAATATTTATATCTTTAATTGGAACATTACTACACTTTATGTATGAATGGACAGGACATAAAAAGATCGTATCAATTTTTGCTGCAGTTAATGAAAGTACTTGGGAACATATAAAAATAGCATTAACTCCAACATTTATTTGGACATTATATGATGGAGCAGTATATGGATTAAATGAAAATTACTTTGTAGCAAAAACAGCAAGCATATTAGTAATAATATTATTAATACCAATATTATTTTATGGTTATAAATTAATTACAAAAAAATCAATTTTAATAATAGATATTACTATATTTTATTTAGCAATTATATTTAGTTTATTAACATTTAAATATATAGTAAACATAGAACCATTACACTTTTTTTATAGATACATATCAGTAGTAATATTATTTATAATATTTGGCTTTTATATGGTATTAACACTATTACCAATAAAGAATTTCTTATTTAAAGATCCAATAACAAAGAAATATGGAATAAAAGGACATTCACATCATCATAATACCGAAGATAAATAAAATGATAAAAATATGTTTTAATAACATATTTTTTTTGCTATAATATATATAGAAAGTTAGAAGTGAAAAAATGAAAAATATATATGATTTAACATTAAAACAATTAGAAGATTATTTTATCAGTATAGATGAAAAACCATTTAGAGCAGTTCAAATATATGAAGGTTTATATAAAAAAAGATATTCAACTTTTGATGAAATGACAAACATAAGTAAAGATTTAAGAGAAAAACTAAAAAAAGATTTCTCTTTAACCAAAATAAAAATGCTTATAAAAGAGCAAGGAGAGAATGTTAATAAATATCTATTTGAATTAGAAGATGGAAACAAAATAGAATCAGTAGTAATGTTTCATGATTATGGAACAAGCATTTGCGTATCTTCAGAAGTAGGTTGCAATATGTCATGTGCATTCTGTGAAAGTGGAAGATTAAAAAAAGTAAGAGATTTAAAAGCACATGAAATAGTTCAGCAAATTCTAATAATTGAAGAAGATATTCAAAAAAGAATAACACATGTAGTAGTAATGGGAATAGGAGAACCATTTGATAATTATGAAAATGTAATGAGATTTATAAAAATAATAAATTGTGGTAAAGGAATAGACATAGGAAGTAGACATATAACCATATCAACTTGTGGTATAATTCCAGGAATAAAAAGATTTATGAATGAAGAAGGACAAGTAAATCTTGCTATAAGTCTTCATGCTCCAAACAATGAATTAAGAAGTAGAATAATGCCTATAAATAAAGCATATCCTTTAAATGACTTAATAGAAGTAATTAAAGAATACATAAAAAAGACAAATCGTAGAGTAACATTTGAATATATAATGTTAGAAGGAATAAATGATTCTGAAGAAAATGCAAAAGAATTAGCAACACTACTAAAAGGAATTAATTGTTATGTAAATATAATTCCATATAATGAAACAGAAAATATTGGTTTCAAAAGAACAAAAGAGTGGAAAATTATGAAGTTTTATGATATACTTAAAAAAAATAAGATAAATGTAACAATAAGAAAAGAATTTGGTGGCAATGTTGATGCAGCATGCGGCCAACTTAGAGCAAATAATTAAGGAAGTGAATTTATGCAAACATTTTATATGACAGATGCTGGAAAAGTAAGAACACATAATGAAGATAGTGTAATAATTGTAAGCAACAAAAATAATGAATTTATTTTAGCAGTAGCAGATGGAATGGGAGGCCATAAAGCAGGAGAAATAGCCTCAAATATAGCTATAGAACATATAACTCAAAGTTTTGAAAGTATGGAATCTGTTGGTAAAAAAGAAGAAGGAATAGATTGGTTAAGAAAAATAGTTAAAGAAATAAATGAAAAAATATTCTCCTATACTAAGGAACATCCTGAAAGTAAAGGAATGGGAACAACATTAGTAATAGCAATAAAAACTGACGATTATATATTATATGGAAATATTGGAGATTCTTCAGGTTATGTTATAAAAAATGAAAGATTACAAAAAGTCACTAAAGATCATACTTTAGTAAACTTACTTGTATCAACTGGAGAATTAACACCAGAACAAGCAAAGTTTCATCCTAGAAAGAATTTGTTAACGAGAGCACTTGGAGCAAATGATCCAATAGAAATAGATATATTTGATGTAGATAACAGTATTAATGGAATATTCTTATGTAGTGATGGATTAACAAATATGGTGGCAGATGATCAAATAGAGAAAGTATTAAATAGCAAATCTTCTATTGAAGAGCAAGTTGAAAAGTTAATAAAGAAAAGCAACATTAGAGGTGGAACAGATAATATTTCAATAGCTTATCTAAAGAAAGAAAGTGGTGATAAGTAATGCTATCAAAAGGTCAAAAAATTAATGATCGCTATGAAATAATAAAAACAATTGGTGAAGGTGGTATGGCAAATGTTTATTTAGCACATGACACAATTTTGGATAGAAAAGTAGCCATAAAAGTTTTAAGAGGAGATCTTTCAAATGATGAAAAGTTTATTCGTCGTTTTAAAAGAGAAGCACTTTCAGTATCCAATCTATCGCATCCTAACATAGTTGAAGTATATGATGTTGGCGAAGAAGATGGAAATTATTATATAGTAATGGAATATATTGAGGGAAAAACATTAAAACAATTACTTCAAAAAAGAGGAGCACTAACCTTAACAGAAGTAATAGATATAATGAGTCAATTAACAGATGGTTTAGCACATGCACATGAAGCATATATAATTCATAGAGATATTAAACCACAAAATATAATGATTGAAGATAACGGAAGAATAAAAATAACAGATTTTGGAATAGCTATGGCATTAAATTCAACACAACTTACCCAAACAAATTCTGTTATGGGTTCTGTTCATTATTTACCACCAGAGCAAGCAAATGGAAAAGGAGCCACAGTTAAGAGCGATATTTATTCATTAGGAATATTAATGTATGAACTATTAACTGGATCAGTACCATTTAAAGGAGATACAGCAGTTGAAATAGCACTAAAACATATGAAAGAAAAAATACCAAGTGTTAGAAAGCAAAATCCAACTATACCACAGTCGGTAGAAAATATTATATTAAAAGCAACCGCAAAGAATCCAAAAAACAGATATGATTCAGTAAGAGAAATGCATGCCGATTTAGAAACAGCATTAGAAAAAGATAATGAAAAAAGATTAGTCTATGAATATCCAGAAAATGATTTAGAAGAAACAAAAGTAATAGCTCCAATATCAAAAGAACCAAAAAAATCTGTTGTGGATAAACCATTAGAAAAAGAAGAAATAGAAAAAGATGATTCAGTATTAAATGAGAAAAATGAAAAAAACAAATTACCAATCATTTTAGCAGCAGTCTTATTGGTTTTTCTAATAGTATTAGCAATAGTATATCTATTAATCAGTAATCAAGATGTCAAAGAAGTAAAAGTACCAAATGTAGTAGGATTAACAACAGAAGAAGCAATAAAAAAAATAGAAAAAGCAAATTTAAAATATACAACAAAGACTGAAGAAAGTACTACAGTAGAAGAGGGAAAAGTAATAAGAACAGAACCAAAAGCAGGTTCCACAAAAACTAAAGGTAGTACAATAACAATAGTGGAATCATCAGGGAAAGAATATCTCCTACTTGAAGATTACACAGGAAAAAATTACTATGAAATAAAAGCAAAATTAGAATTAAAAGGCATTAAAGTAGAGATGAAACAAAAAACAGTAGAAAATGCATCTGAATATAAAGATAAAGAAGACTTAATTATTGATCAAGAACCAAAGTTTGATAAAGAAAACGAAACAAAACTATATGAAAAAGATAGTGTAATTCTTTATATTCCAGAAGTTGATGTATATCCAGATATGGTAAAAGAAAAATGGACACTATCGCAAGTACAAGATTTTGCTAAAGAATACAATTTAACATTAGATATATCGTATAAAGAAACAAAAGAAGTAGAAGAAAACATAGTATTAAGTCAAGGCAGAGTAGCGGGAGATCCTATATATGAAGGATATACATTAAAAGTAACAATATCTAAAAAGATAGAAGAAGAAACAGAACCAGTAGATCCTTTAATGCCAAATGATAATCAAGAATAAGGAAATCAATATGGAAGGCATAATAATAAAAAATGAAAGTAATAATTATACAGTAAGAACAAACAAAGGAGTAAATATCTGTAAGCCTAGAGGTAAGTTTAGATTAGACAAAATAACACCTTTAGTAGGAGATAAAGTAGTAATAGATGATATAAATAATTATATATTAGAAATAAAATCAAGAAAAAATTATCTAATCAGACCACCTATTGCTAATGTAGATATAGCATTAATAGTTACGTCAGTAAAAGAACCTGATTTTGATAGTAATCTTTTAGATAAATTATTAACAATAATATCATACAATAATATTACTCCTATAATATGTTTAACTAAAATAGATCTATTAAATAAAGATGAAGAAAAAGAAATAAAAAAAATCTTTAAATATTATCAAAATGTTGGCTATACAGTAGTAGCAAATAATGATATAAAAGAAATAAAAAAACTAATATCTGGAAAAATAGTAGTATTCGCAGGTCAGTCAGGAGCTGGAAAGTCTTCTCTTCTAAATAAACTAGATAAGACATTAAATCTTGAAACCAATGAAATATCAAAAGCCTTAGGTAGAGGAAAACATACAACAAGATGTACAACATTATATGAAATAGACTCTTCACTAGTCGCAGATACACCAGGATTTTCATCGGTAGATTTTAGAGGAATGACTAAAATAGATATTAGAGATAATATGAAAGAAATGTTTGATAACTTACATAATTGTAAATATAAAGATTGTATGCATATAAAAGAAGATGACTGTGAAGTAAAAAGACTAGTAGAAAAAGGAGAAATATCACTATCAAGATATAATAATTATAAATCTTTTATAGGAGGACAAAAATGAAATTATCAGTATCAATATTAAATGCAAAAGACAAAGAAAAAACAATAAAAGAATTAAATAAAACTGATATATTATATTTTCATATAGATGTAATGGACAACATATTTGTCTCTCAATATTCATTTTCATATCAAGAAGTAATAGAATTATCTAGCTTATCAGAAAAGCAATTAGATGTTCATCTAATGCATAATAATCCATTAAGTTATATTGAAAAAATAAAAGATTTAAAAAATATAGAATATATAACTATTCATTTAGAAATAGATAAAGATATCAAATACATTCTAAATAAAATAAAAGATTATGGTTATAAAAGAGGACTATCAATAAAACCAAATACCAATATAGATAAAATCAAACCATATTTAGATGATATTGATCTAATACTAGTAATGACTGTAGAGCCCGGATATGGAGGCCAACCATTCTTAGAAGATAGTCCAAATAGAATAAAAGAAATAAAAAGATTAATAAAAGATAGAGATATCTTACTAGAGGTAGATGGTGGAATAAATAATAAAACTTTAAATCTAGTAAAAGAAGCAGATATTGCAGTAGTAGGTTCATATATAACCACTAGTGATGATCCTATATCAAGAATAAATAATTTATTAGTATAAAAAAAACTCCTTTCCTTATAATAAAAAAGAAAGGAGTTTTACAATGAATAAAGAAAAAAAAGAAATAGAAAAAGAAATTATTGAAGAAGAATACATGTTAGGAAAAGAATATTATGATAAAATAATAGAAAAAGCAAAAGAAGAACAATTAAAAAATGATTAGTTATCAAAATAAAAAAATGGACATAAATCCATTTATTAAGCATCTTTCTTACTATTCTTTTTCATAGTTCTAGCTTCTCTAACACTAGTCTTAATTTTATTACCATCTTTATCAGTAATAGTAGTAAAATTAACCTTTTGAGTACCTTTAGTTATTTTTAAACAATTAGGTCTATTATTTACAGATCTAGTTTTTTTAGTTGTTACTTTCTTCATCGTATTCCCTCCTCATCAGTTCGATATTAACTTTATCATAAAAAAGTATTTTAGTCAATATTAATTTGTAATTTTACTTCTTATGTTCTTCATTTTTAATAAATTCTCTAAGAATTTTAGTAATAGCCCTTTTTTCAATTCTTGACACATAACTTCTAGAAATACCCAAATCTTTAGCAATTTCTTTTTGAGTAATTTCATCATTATTATCAAGACCATATCTCTTTGTAATAACATCTTTTTCTCTTGGAGTAAGAATTTTAATATATTCTTTTAAGAGTTTAAGATTATCATTTTTATATATTTCTTCGGTAAAATCAGGATCTTCAGTTTTAAGAACATCTAAAATAGTAACTTTATTACCATCTTTATCATAACTAATACTATCATAAATACTAATATTTTTAGAATTCTTTTTATCCGATCTAAAATACATTAGTATTTCATTTTCGGCACATTTAGCAATATAAGTAGTAAGTCTAACATTTTTATTTGGAGAAAAACTATCTATTCCTTTTATAAGACCAACAGTACCAATACCAATAAGATCGTCTACATCATTATAAGTAGATTCAAATTTTTTAACTATGTGAGCAACAAGTCTAAGATTATGTTCAATAAGTTTACTTCTAGCCTCCTTATCTCCATTAAGCATTTTTTCAATGCATTCCTCCTCATCCTCTTTAGATAAAGGATCAGGAAAAACATTATTGGAATATGACCCAGCAAAAAAAGTAAGATTATTAACAATAAAGTTAAATAAATTAAAAAGCATTAAAATAAAACCTCCTAATAAAACTTATGCAAAATAAAAATAGTAACTACTTTTAATAACGAAAAAAATATAGTATAATATTTATAACGAGGTGACATATATGAATTATTTTTTTCCAGATATTTATCAAAAAAGTATTTATAAAATAAATTATGATAAGTTAAAAGATAATGGTATAAAGTGTTTATTATTTGATTTAGATAACACATGTGTACCATATGTTGATAAAAAACCAACTAAAAAATTAAAAGATCTTTTTGATAAACTAAAAGATAAAGGATTTAAAATAATAATATTTTCAAATTCACCAAGAAGCAGATTAGAACCATTTAAAAAATACTTAAGTGTTGACTGTTGCCCATCAGCGGGCAAACCAAGAAAAAACAAGTTTTTGAAAGTTTTAAAAGAATATAAGTTAGATTTATCTGAAATAGCTATAGTAGGAGATCAATTAGTGACAGATATATATGGTGGAAATAAAGTAGGAATAACAACAATATTAGTAAACCCAATGTCTAATATAGATATGCCTTTAACTAAAATATATCGTTATATTGAAAAGAAAGAAATAAATAAAATGACTAAAAAAGGACTATTTAAAGTAGGAGAATATTATGATTAAAAAATGTTTAGGATGCGGAATAAATCTTCAAATAATAGATAAAGAAAAAGAGGGATATACAGAAGATTTAAACAATGAAATATGTGAAAGATGTTTTAAATTAAAAAATTATGGTGAGTATAAAGAAGTATCTTTTACTAATGAAGATTATACTAAAATATTAAATACTATTCCAAAAGAATCACTAGTTATTTATTTAACATCATTATTAAATATAAATCTAGATTATATAAATAAGTTTAATAATATAATCATAGTATTAACAAAAAAAGATCTATTACCAAAGTCAGTTCAAGATTATAAATTAATAAATTATATATCAAATATGGTAACAAATTATTTAGACATAGAAATAATAAGTTCAATAAAAAACTATAATTTAGATAGTTTATTAAATAAAATAAAAAAATATAATAAAGATAATAAACCAGTATATTTTGTAGGAATGACAAATTCTGGTAAATCAACATTAATAAACAAACTAATAAAAAATTATAGTAATAAAGAAATAGAAGTAACAACAAGTTTATATCCATCAACTACTTTAAACAAAATAGAATTAGAAATAGATAATTTAAAAATAATAGATACACCAGGAATATTAGCTAAAGGTAGCATATTAAACAGTTTATCATTAAAAGAAATAAAAAAAATAACACCAAAGAAAGAAATAAAACCAAGAAGTTATCAATTAAAAAAAGAAGATTCTCTTTTAATTGAAGATTATATAAGAATAGATTTTTATGATGATAATAATATAACAATTTATATAGCTAACAATTTAAAAATAACAAAAATGAAACATAGTAATCCAAAATTGAAAAATATTAAAAAGAAAACATTTAATTTAGAAAAAAATAAAGATATTGTAATTGAAGATTTATGTTTTATTAAATTAACTAAAAAAGGTAAAATAGATATATATTCTTCTTATAATGTCAATATTTATGAAAGAAATAATCTAATATAAAAAGGAGTTAAGTAGTATGTTAAGCAGTATGAAAAAAATTAAAGAATATTTATTTAAAGATAAAAGAAAGTTTACAGAAGGATTATCTTTTAAAAAAATGTTCTTCATTTTTATAATATTTAGTTTTCTTGGATGTATATATGAAGACTTATTATTTATGGCTAAAAATTATATAAATTATGGAATATTAGATTATAGCACTAAAAGGGGACTATTATATTTAGAATTATCACCAATATATGGATGGGGAGCATGCTTGATGATATACATATTAGGAAGAAAACCTAGACAAAAAATAGAATATTTTGCTTTAGGTTCCCTAATAGGAGGCGGATTTGAATATATTATAAGTTTCCTTCAAGAAACATTTACAGGTACAACATCATGGGATTATTCAGATTATTTATTAAATATAAATGGAAGAACAACACTTCCATATATGCTATTTTGGGGACTACTTTGTTATATATTAATGGTAAAAATATATCCATTTATGTCACAAAAAATAGAAACAATCCCATATAATTTAGGAAATATAATATATTACATATTATTAGTAATAATTACATTAGATATGTTTATATCATTTAGCGCATGTATTAGAATGGGATTAAGACACAGTGGTTATGATCCAATAACTAAATATGGAGAAATTATAGATAGAGTATATAATGATGATAGAATGAAAAAAAGTTATACAAATATGGTGGTAAAATGATAATAACAATAATAAGTTTAATATTAATCGTGGCATCTTTAGTAATACTAGTATATAGTTATTTTATAATGATAAAAAATAGTAATTATCCAATAAAAAATAAAAAGACAGATAAATATTGTATTTTAATACCCGCTAGGAATGAATCAAAAGTAATCGAAGATCTATTAATTAGTATTGAAAACCAAACATATAAAATAAATCCAAAAGATGTCTATGTAATAGTGGAAAATAAAGAAGATAAAACAGTAGAAATTACAAATAAACATAAAATGAATATAATATATCGTAAAGACTTAACAAAAAAAAGAAAAGGTTATGCTCTTGATGATGCAATAAAAGAAATATTAAAACAAAACAAAAAATATGAAGCATATTTTATTTTTGATGCCGATAATATATTAGATAAAGAATATATTAAAGAAATGACTAAAAATATTAAAGAAGGATATGATATAGGAATAAGTTATCGAAATACTAAAAATGGAGATAATCTCGTATCAGGAGCTTCAGCTTTAACATTTTCCATGATAAATACCATTGGAAACACATTAAAAAATAAATATACAAACAATTTAACAATATCAGGTACAGGATATTATATAAGAGGATATTTAATAGAAAAATGGGAGGGATTTCCATTTAATTCGCTAACTGAAGATTATGAATTGACCTTATATAGCACTCTAAATAACTTGACAACAACTTATAATGAAGAAGCAATTTTTTATGATGAACAGCCAGAAGATTTTAAAGTGTCAATAATACAAAGAACCCGTTGGGTTAAAGGATATTTTGAAGCAAGAAAAAAATATATAAAAAAAATAAGGAAAAGTTTAAATAAAAATGATATAAATTATGGTTCAAAAGTAAATGCCATAATTGGAGTAAGACCATATATATATTTAATAATAGGAATAATTTTACTTTTAATATCCGCTATAACAAATAACAATGAGATAACAACATTAAAAACATTTATTATTATATTATTAACTATATATATAGAATTAGCAATAATAAGCTATATAATGATAAAAAAAGAAAGAGGAAAGTTAAATTTAAAAGTATCAAAAACAAAACTAATATTATATAATCCTATTTTTTTACTTAGTTATGTAGTATGTCTCATAATATCAATATTTAAAAGAGATTTAGGTTGGCAAGAAGTAAAACATAGTAAAACATTAAATAAATAAAAAGAAAACAAAAAGTAATATTTCTATTTACATTTTATTTATTTTATATTATAATTTACTTATAATAAGGAGGGGCATATATGAAATATTTAACAAAAGAAGAATTAGAGGACATAGCAAATTCATTACTAGATAATCCTAGTTATGAAACATTAAAAGAGTTAAATAATAAATACAATAAAGAAGAAATAAGAGAAGTACCTGAAACAATACCAGAAGAACAAAACCTATCAGAAACTTCTAATATTCCAGTATCAAATATGATAAATAAAGAAATGCAAACTCAAAATAATGTGCCTGTCGAAGAACCAGTAACAATGCCTGAAATTAA